>NZ_RZQY01000110.1:0-12685 GCF_003998575.1 Mesorhizobium sp. M7A.F.Ca.CA.001.10.2.1
GTCACGAAGATCGCCCCAATGAAGCCGATACGCCAAGCATCAAAGGCACAGACCGACACGACGCCCATGATCAGGAGCCACGGCTCACCACTCACCAAGACGAGAACGATCGCCATAAGCAAAGGGAAGATCGCCAGAACGGGTCGTGCAACGTTCCGGAACATCTGAGATGTCCCCTATGGATATGCCAAGGCAAATACATGCCGATGTTGCTGAGATGGTGGAAGCTGAATTATAGACATACACAGAACAAAAGTTCGAGTAAGGACTGGCGTCTTTCACTGGGCATTATCGGGGTTCCCTGCGAGAGCACTAAGACGGCGGCTCAGGAGCGTCGATTGGCAGGGAAAACGAGAAGATTGCCCCCTGTGGCTCATTACGCGTCGTGCCGAGCGAGCCACCGTGGGATTCGATAATTGTCTTACTAATTGCCAGTCCCATTCCCATCCCATCCGGTTTCGTCGAATAGAAGGCGTCGAAAAGCTTTTCCTCCAGGCCGGATGGAACGCCAGGTCCAGTGTCTTGAACTGCGACATAGACAACATGAGGGGATTCGCGTCCGGAGACTATCTTCAGTTCACGCGGCCGACTGTTGACACCTGCCATGGCGTCTATGGCATTGAGCATCAAGTTCAGGATGACCTGCTGCAACTGGACGCGATCCGCCAAGACGCGAGAGAGGGTCTTGTCTAGCCTCAGCTCAAGCGACACCTCGTTCAGGACGAGTTGCTCTCGAACCAGCGCGACAGTGTCGGAGACAATTGCATTGACGTCGACCAGGTCGTTCCTGGGTGGCATCTTGGTGACAAGGGCGCGTGTGCGATCGAGCACTTCGGCTGCCCGGTGCCCCTCGCTCATCGCCCGCTCGAGTGCACGCCGGACTGCCGGAATGTTGGGTGGTCCTGCCGATAGCCAATTCAGGCCTGCCGAAGCGCTAGTGACCACACCCACTAGAGGCTGCCGCAGCTCATGGGAGATTGCGGCGGAGAGTTGCCCTACTGTAGCGACCCGACTAGCGTGGGCCAATTCGGATTGAAGGTCGCGATAACGGCGATCGCTTGCACGAGCAGCCTCCTCCGCCTGCTTTCGCGCAGTCAGATCCAGAATGAAGGTGACCCCACCGTCCGATTCGGGATCGCCAAATGTGGCGGCGCCAAGAAGCACGGGAACCCGCCTTCCATCCTTATGGAAGAACTCCTTCTCCCAGGGTGGCGCTATCCCCGTTGCCTTTACTTCCGCGACCATTCTGGCGTCGTTTTCCCAACCCTCAGGTGGAGACAAATCAGTCCAATAAACTCGTCCCGCAGCAAGATCGTCGCGATCGAAACCTAGCATGTCAAGGAACGAGTCGTTCGCCTCGAATATCAGGCCATCGAACCTCCACATGAAGACGCCGATGATGTTGGCATCCACCAGGCGACGGATTCTCGCCTCGCGTTCAGCGAGGTCGCGATAAAGGCGTGTATTCTCCAAGGCTACGGCGGCGTGGGACGCAATCAGCTTCAGAATGGCTATCTGACTGGGCGTGAATACGTTGGCGGCAAGATTGTTCTCCAGATAAAGCAGGCCGATCAGCTTTCCTTGATTGATCAAAGGCAGCGCCAGAAGCGAGCGCACATGCCGGTCGAGGATATATGGGTCGGTGGAGAAAGGACTGGTCAACAGTGCATTCTCCAAGATAACCGTTTCTTTCGTGCCGAGGACGTGCTGGACGATTGCATCCGGCAGCGCGGCACTTGTGGAGTTCAGGTTTTCCCGCAACCTGACCACCACGCCGTGGCCAGTCATCTCGGCTTCGGCTTCGATATGAGTCCCCGCAACTTGACTCAGCACAAGGACCGCTCTCCCTGCCCCTGCATGTTCGATCGCCATGCGCATCAGCGCATCGACCAGCTTGTCGAGGACGATCTCTCCCGAAACAGTCTGAACGACCTTGATCACCGTGGCTAATTCGAGTTGTTCGACCGGCGCGAACGTCGTGCCGGTCGAAAGCGCCACTGGCTGCTCTTCTCGCAGTTGCGGATACGCGGCCTCCATCTGCGTGACTTTGGCGTGAGCTCCCCAGCGGAGATAGCAGAGGCGGGCTTCCCGTAGATACATCAGGGAGATTCTTTCAAAGTTCTGTCGTGCATAGAACCGGCTGGCCATCTCATTGGAAACGGCTTCATTGTGCAGGAAGCCGTTTTCCTTCGCCAAGCGGATGCTCTCTTCATAGAGGCGCTGGGCTTTCAGATCTTGTCCGTCTACCCGCGCGATCTCCGCGGCGACGAGGAGATGCTTGTCGGCAAATGTCGGAGATCCCGTTTCCTCGGCCCAGGCCCGCAATTGCGCGTGCCGCGAAGCCAATTTCGCGTGCATTGCGCCACGCTCGGCAACGGGGGCTTCATCAATGAGTGCAGCGAGCGAAAGCCCGGCGTAGTAGAAGCAGTCCATCTGCTCGATCTGCATGTTCCGGATCGAGAAATGCGATTGCACCTTATCCGCGGCGGCCAAGGCAGCCTCGTACTCCCCGGCAAGGAAATGAACCATGGTTTTGCGGGTCCAGTACCACCACATGACGACGGAGTTCTGCGAGCGTGCGAGATTGGCTTCGAAGGCGCCGGCGTCGAAGGTTTCGTCGCTATACTCGGAGAGTCCTCGCGTCCGGCCCCGCAGGCTAGCTACCGCGCGCTCGGTGGCTATCACCAAATCCATTCCAGCCTGGAAGCCGGTGTCCCGGGCAAAATCGAGCGCACGCTTACACTCGTGGTCGACATCCTCAAGCTTCTGGCCGCTGAGAAATACATGCAGGACGATTACGGCAGCCTCGAAGCAGGCGTAATAGAGATCGCCGGCTTGGACTCCGCCTCTGAATGCTGCACGCAGCCAATCGAGGACCACGGGCAGCGGCTCCGTCCATGCGGCGGCAAGTCCCGTCAAATGGTTCACGCGCGCTTTGTCGACTGGTCCGTTTCGCTCTGAGGCAAGGTCACTCGCTAGCCGGGCGATGTGATACCCGTCCTCGTAGCGGCCGAAGGCGGGGCCGATGACGTAGCCCAACAGAACAAGACCCTGCGCCGACGTACTCGCAGCCCCCCGGGTCAGGGAAAGATTTATCATCCTGCAGATTACCAGGATCGTCATGTTGAAGCTGGAGAAATACGCCGGCGGCTGCATCTCCGCCAAGAGACGCATCGCCGCGAGTGCTTGTGGATCTGTCATGGGTGGCAGATCGGCGAAGCTCTCTATCGGGCGGCCCTGGAGGTTCCTCCAAATCTCGTCGTATTCACGCTCGACGTCTGCCCAGGAAGGGCGTATCGGCAAGTCGAAGCCGAGAAGCCCCAGCCCCTCCACTCCATTTTCGACCGCACCGCTGTTGTCCGACTTGACAACGCAAAGCTCCACCTTGAGCCGGTAGACCGCCGCCTTCTCCACGTTGGCAGTTTCTTGGGTCAGCAAGGCAGAGATCATCTGATCGGCCTGCGCGAGATCGCCGCTGAGGAAGGTGCATTCGGCATGCTCAATTGCCAGCGCGAATGCAAGTTCGGCATGTGTCGTCCAGCCGACATCGACGAGCTGCGATCGTCCCCTTGCCAGGTAGCCGCACGCCGCCGAATAGGCGGCGGACGCCTTGGCTTTCCGCCCAGCACGCAAATACAGGTTTGCGACCTTCGCGCGCTCCGCAGGTGCGATGCTTCCGATTTCGATGCGGTTGAACTGACTCACGATGTTGAAGACATCGGCATCGATCTCGGCTTCATCAAGCGTCGCAAGCAGCCGCGATCCGATCAGTTGATGGGTGGCGGCCTTCTCGGGTTCGGGAAGGGTGGCATAGGCTGCTTCATGGATGCGATCATGCGCAAACGCGTAGCCATCGTCGACCTGGAGGAGCAGACCGGCCAGGAGAGCGTCATGGAGAAGCATGTGTGCCTTCTCGGCAGATGCTTCGACAATCCGCTGGAACGTCAGGGCTTTCACAGCGTTGCCCATGCAAGCCATTTGCCTCAACGCCTGCTGTGAGGCTTCCGGAAGGCGACGCAGGCGCTCGACCATGAGATCGACTATGCTGTCACTTACACGCCTCGCATTGACCTGATCGATATCCCAACTCCAGCCCGATGAATCCGGATCGTATACGAGCAGGTTCTCGTCAACGAGGCTCGCTACGAACTGGGTGGTGAAAAAGGGGTTGCCGCCAGCCTTCGCAAATACGCTGTCGGCAAGCGGAGCCACTCTCTGTGGATGATCGTCGAGCGCATCTGCGATCATGTGGACAATGTCCTGCGGCTGGATTCCGCTCAATTGAATATCTTGAACCGGCGCTCCTGACGTTCGGATGGAGCGCAGGCGTCTATACAAGGGGTGATCTGGAGCAACTTCATTGTCCCTGTATGCGCCCACGAGGAGAAGGCTTCCCGTTTCGGACTGGGTCACCAAGTTCTCGACGATGTCCAGGGTCGCCGAATCCAGCCATTGCAGATCGTCGAGGAACAATACGAGGGGATGTTCTGGGCGTGCGAACACACCGATGAACTGTCGGACCACAAGGCGTAGCCGGTTCTGCGCCTCAGGACCGGAAAGATCAGGCACCTTGGGTTGTTCGCCGATAATGGTTTCCAATTCTGGAATGAGATTGACTATTAATTGGCCGTTCGGCCCGAGGGCTGTGGCGAACTCATTCCGCCACAGCGCTAGCTCGGCCTCGTGTTTGCTCAACAATTGTGCAACCAAGCCTTGCAATGCCTGCGCCAGCGTCGCGTATGGAATTCCGCGTTTGTATTGATCGAACTTACCAGCAGCGAAAAGTCCGCGCCGAGACGCAAGCGACCTGTGCAATTCGTTGACGACCGACGATTTGCCGATCCCCGAATAGCCGGACACAAGAACGAGTTGGGGAGAGCCATTCGCCACGACCCGATCGAACGCAGTGATCAACGATCTGATCTCGTCGTCGCGCCCGTAGAGCTTTTCCCGGAAGATTAGCTTAGTTGGCGTGTCGCGCGTGCCAAGATCAAACGGCCGAACGGCCCCGCGCGCCTCCCATTCCTCGAGACACCGCTGCAAATCCGCCTTCAGGCCAGCGGCCGTCCTGTAACGGTCCTCCGCAGCCTTTGCCAGGAGCTTCATGACGATGGCTGAAACAGGCTCCGGAATTCCGGTCAACCTTTCTGAAGGAGGGATAGGTTGACGGGCCACATGACAATGAATCCACTCCATTGGGTCAGCAGCGACAAATGGCAGGGCGCCGGTGATCATTTCATAGAGGGTAACGCCGAGAGCGTAGAGATCGCTGCGAGCATCGATCGACCGGTTCATGCGTCCGGTCTGTTCCGGAGCCATATAGGCGAAGGTACCGGCGATCACCTCGGGGGGCACCGGAGTCTGACGCTCGCGTGGAAGCCGCGAAGCGATGCCAAAGCCAATCAGCCAAGCGCGATCGCCGGAGCCACTTATGAGAAAATTGTCGGGTTTGATATCCTTGTGGATTAGCCCAGCTTCATGCATCTGCCCCGTCGCATCCGACATTGCCATGGACAATATCAAGAACCGCCGGATCGGGATCGGTGCCCCGACCTGCCGCGAAAGCGGCTCGCCGCCGGGATCATCGAGTAGAAGCTCGGTAACGTTTCCTTCCCCCAGAAGCGCCATCGGGCGCGCGGCCCATGTGCCCTCGATATATGGTTTCAGGCTGTGTTCATTAACGAGGCGCGCTGCGAGGCCCAACCGTGACTGGTCCAATTTTGGCCTGACAACGAGCGCGGTCTTCTCAGCGTTGCCGTCTCGGCGCCTCACCCTCATCAGCAAACGCTCTTCGTCTTCGGCGAGGACCTTGAGGTCAACATTCGAGAGATCTACGAGCCTGCGCGTGTTCGTCATAGGCCTCTATCCGAGTCTCGTTGCGTCAAGTCGCCGATGCCAACGGTAATCAGCCAGACTCGCGCTGTCACCGTCCTTGAACAGCTCCTCTGTCGCAGTTGCTTTCCCAGTCGCATCGTCCCCCCGTAACGACCAGAGAGCAATAACACCGGACTACGGCCTCGGTTGGCCGACGGTAAATCCTTTACAAGTCCCATCCTGCAAACCGCCAAAAGGACGATCGTGTATTTGTATCCGCGTCAATCACGAGCCAAGAGAGCGTCGGATACTGCATCCAGCAATGCTCTGGTATCAAATGGCTTCTGAAATACTCTAGAAACAGAAGCTTCGGTCACTCGCCTTTGAGTGGCCAGTTCCTGCCTGCCTGTGATGAAGATGACGGGAAGGTTGGGAAGTCGAGCATTTGCCCTCCGCTGCAGTTCGACTCCATCCATGACCGGCATGCCGACATCAGTGATCAGGCAGTCTACTTCCGACAGCCGATCACCCTGGAGGAGAGATAAGGCAGTGTCATAGGAGCGCACCTTATGCCCGGCTGATTCCAGGAGATCTCCCAGGGACTCAAGTAGATACGGATCATCGTCCACGATCGCGACGACCCACTGACGAGAATTCACTTCACAAAGCTCCTGCATGGCGGGAATGAGTTATCGGAATATCGAGCATGGCTGCAATCCGCACCAGATCGGCAAGTGAGGCAGCCCGCATCTTCTGCATGACCTTGCCTCTGTGAACCTGTAGCGTCACCTCGCGTATTCCGAGCTCTGCCGCCGCCTGTTTGTTCATTAGCCCGCTGACCACGAGCGGAAATACCTCCCGCTCTCGAGGTGTAAGTTCAGCAAAGCGGCGTCGGAGAACGCCCAATTCGTCCTGCTTCGAACGGCGCTCCCGATCTCTCTCAATGCCAGCTTTGATAGCTATGAGCAGATCCGACTCCTGGAAGGGCTTCGTGAGGAAATCAACGGCACCCCGTTTCATCGCCCTGACCGTCGAAGGGATATCCCCATGGCCCGTAATAAACACAACTGGCGGATGATCGCCGCTGGCGATCTGTTCGTGAAACTCAAGCCCGCTTACGCCGGGGAGCTCCACGTCAAGCACGATACAGCTTGGTAAGTCGGGCCGACGGTATTCGAGGTACTCGCTTACCGAGCCCACTGCGACACACCGGAGGCCCGCCGATGCGAGGAAGTCACTGATCGACTCCCGAACATGGACATCGTCGTCCACGAGAAAGATGACCTGGTCGGAACCTTCCACGCCGATTTCTCCGTTCCCTGCCATAAACCAGCGGCAAGCCCGCCCCTTTCGCTAGACTAGCAGACATGGGAGGCATGAGATGTAATAGAAAACAATAATTGCGGGCCTTCTTCAGAGTGCCCCGCTATCCCTCGATTGCGGTGAATGATGATCAAATCACCGCAGGTCGGTTGTCTCTATGCCGCGAGACAGGATTTTCAGCGCGTTCGGAGTTGCGGCAATTGTCAAGTCGTGCCTTGTCGCGCGATAGTGAGGCGTTCGTCGCATTTGACTCTCGCTAAACGTTCAGGATTTGGACCGAGTGCGGCATGCGCAGCAGTCCGCGTTGTTCACGATCGTCGCACTGCCGAACATGGAGTCGCATGATCAACCATGTCGACTGTCATGCGGACGATACGGCCGCCGATCTTCGACATGTTTCGACGAACTAATCGGCGCGGCGCGGCGTAACGACCACTGCGTGGCCTGCTGACCTCAAAGGGGGTGGCGGGGAGCCTGCGGCCGAAGCTACGAGCGCACCTATGATCATTAGAAGAACACGAGCCTACTAACCGCCGGCGACTATCCATAAACCGGCGAGCGCCGTGAGGCCGCCAGCCATTTGGGCGACCCAACGTTGCACTCCGCCAATCGCAGGCCGCGATAGCCCAAGACCTATCCTCACGCCGAGGGCATGAAGCAGAGTAGTCGCGATGACAAACCCTACCAGGAACGGAAACGCTCCCGCTTCACCAAGTTCACCGCCATGTGCGTACCCATGGAAAAATGCGAAGAAGCCGACCAATACCATTCCCACCGATGTTGGAACTTGAAGTGCTGCGAAAGCCAGCAGACCGAGAATGAGAACTGACGCTGCAACGACGGGCTCTGCGAATGGGAGGTCACCACCGAGCATGGACACAACGAAGCCGACGACCATGGTTCCGACAAACGCTGAGGGGATGAGCCATGTGGACCGCCCACCGAGCAGAGCAGCCCACAAGCCCACAGCGATCATCGCCAGAATGTGGTCGAGCCCAAACAAAGGATGAGAGAAGCCTGCGAGAAGCGAGCCATGCTCCTCCGGGTTAAGATGTGCGAACGCCGGCATGACGTTGAACATCAAGGTTACGGTTATGACAAACAGTTGTTTCAACATGTCGAATTCCTTTCTCGGCTCTCAGTCTGAAATTCTATGTAAGAATCGGAGCTCAATGCTTGACTCTCGTTTGGGAGCCTTAAGCAACGACCGGCGGCATATAAGGAAAGATCGTTGACGGTTTCGACGTCACAGACTCCTTGCCGATGCCGAGGCGGATCGGCGCGTTGGCCGCGATGCTGCACATGACGTCGGCGGCATTGTCCGTCAGCGAACGGCCGTTCCACTGTCCAAATCCGAATGTCGCCTGCGTGCCCACCTCGTAGGGTAAGATGTTCGGGAAGAAACGATGGGCGACCGTCGAACCGTAGCCTGCAGGGTCCTCCGAGGTACCGTTGGCGGCGACGACCGCCGCGATGGCGTTGGCAGTCCGGAGACCGTAAGTTGCAAAATCGTCGGCCGGCCGGCCGGCGTTCAGCCTGTTGCCCAGATCCTCGTCGAATTGCGTGAACAGCGGGTGGATCATCGGCAGTCCGATGCGATTGATCGGGCGCCAACCGCCCGCGTCGGTGGCTAACGTCGCAACAGCCCACACGCCGAGGCGCTTGCTAATGGCCCCGATCAGCAGTTCGTCGTCGGGAACCTCGAGCACGATCGAGTATACCGTGTGCCCGGCAAAGAGATTTCGGGCCTTTGCCGGATCCCATCCGACAAGGTTGATCACTGTGCCGTCCTGGAATGCGTGGCCTACCGCGTGAAGGACGTCAGGATCTATCCAAAACGGGTCGGCGGCCTTTCCCGCCCAGAAGCGAAGCCCATCGGCCGTTGTCGCGCCTCGGTTGGTGAACCCATCGATGATCGCCACCCCGGGCGAGTTCGGATCGCTAGCATCCGTCCCATCGATCCGACGCAACATAAAGCGTTGATTGCCATCCGCGTCCGCAGCATCGAATGTTACGCGAAAGGTGATGTCCTCGATCGCATCGCCGTCGAGATCAATCTTGAACTCGTACATTCCCTCCGGATGGTACCCAGGCACCGGAAGTTTGCCAAAAATCGAGTGGCAGACATTAATCGCGAATACCGTGCCTGTCGTCCCACGAAAGACATAGAGGTCAGTGATGTCGAGGCGGATGTCTTGGCGTGCGATCGGGGAATCAAGATGGTGGGACATAACGATCTCCAAAAAAGCTCTACCGGCCGGGCCAGGCGAGTGACGTAGGGTTCAACAGTTGGTCGCGAAAAGCCCGGCCCGGCCGATGTTTTGAGCATGTCGCGCTGGTCGGCGCACGTCCGGCAGTCTTGGCCTGTCCAGAAGTGTGAGCGTTCCCCAATGCCTGCATGGGCAAAGACAGCGGCCTGGAGAAGGCGTACGGAACGTCTTCTCCAGATTGGGTGCTCGACTACTAACCTTTCAGAAAGGACAGGATTTCCGGATTGAACACGTCTGCATGGATGGTAAAGGCGCCGTGGGGATAGCCAGGGTAAAGCTTCAGCGTGCTGTTTTTGATCAGCTCGTGCTGGAGCACCGAAGCATCCTTGTAGGGAACCACTTGGTCGTCCTCTCCCTGCATGATCAGGGTCGGCACGGTGATCGCCTTCAGGTCGTCCGTTTGGTCAGTCTCGGAAAAGGCCTTAATGCCTTCGTACTGTGCAATTGCGCCACCCATCATACCCTGGCGCCACCAATTCTCGATTACACCCTGCGAGACCTTGGCGCCAGGCCGATTGTAGCCGTAGAACGGGCCGGAGGCGACGTCGAGATAGAACTGCGACCGGCTGGCCGCTAGCGCCTTGCGAAAGCCATCGAACACCTCGATCGGCGTACCCCCAGGATTGGAGGGGGTCTTCAGCATCAGGGGCGGAACCGAGCTGATCAAAACGGCCTTGGCGACGCGGCGCTGCGGCTCGCCATATCTGGCTACATAGCGGGCAACCTCGCCGCCACCCGTCGAGTGGCCGATATGGATGACATCCCGGAGGTCAAGATGCTCGACCACGGCGGCGGCGTCGGCGGCGTAATGGTCCATATCGTTGCCGGTGGCTACCTGAGTCGAACGGCCATGGCCGCGGCGGTCGTGGGCGACGACTCGATATCCGTTCGCCAGAAAGAATAGCATCTGGTTGTCCCAGTCGTCGGCAGACAGCGGCCAGCCGTGGTGGAAATGGATAGGTTGGGCACTTTTGGGGCCCCAGTCCTTGTAGAAGATCTCCGTGCCGTCCCTTGTCGTGATGTATCCGCTGCTCATTAGATGCTCTCCTTTAGAAAGAGGGTTGGCGTCCTGCGCGGACGCTGGAACGGGAAGCAGTGGCGTGGCCGCAAGGGTCGCCATACCGGCCACCATCTCGCGGCGATTGAATCTGAATGCCGGAGTAAGTGCTTGTACGTCCATGTCCGTCGCCTCCAAGGGTTAAGTTCACGGTTGGAGGCTAGTCAGGAAACGGCAGAGCGAGAATCGTACCATTGGTTTTTTCGACTAGACATGAGCACAATCCGAACGGCTGGCTGGCCAGCTAGAATGGACCATCACGTGCTGTCAAAAGCCTCCCGAGGCGAGAGAGATTGCATTCATTTCCCGTCGTCGGCGTCGCATAAGATCCACGATGAGAAAGCTGTGGCGGAGGGTAAATGCGTATCGGCTTTGTCGAATGGCCAGACGGCCTGCAACCTCGCGGTTCGCTTTGGACCGATATCTCAAGACGCGTTCGTAGCGAGCGGCCCGACTTGCTCATCACGAACGAATTGCCATTTGGAAATTGGATTGCCTCAAGCAGCCGTTTCAATGCGAGCATCGCGACGGCTAGCATTGCGCTCCACGATCAGGGTTTAGCGGCGCTGTCTGCTTTGGAGGTGCCGACGGTACTGACCTCGCGCCCGATTTGGGAAGGAGACCGTCTTGCGAATGAGGCGGTGGTGATCGAGGATGGCCAGATCCGAGCAGTACACCGAAAACAGTATTTTCCAGCGGAGCCCGGATGGCACGAGACCGAGTGGTATGCCACCGCCGCGCGCGACTTCACGACGACGCAGGTTGGCGGCGTTATGGCGGGTGTGCTCTTATGCACCGAGGCGATGTTCAATGAACACGCTCGCGCATATGGACGCAACGGCGCCAGCCTAATTGCTCTGCCGCGCGCAACTGGCCCAGACTACCGGTCCTGGCAGATCGCCGGCGCGATGGCTGCGCTTGTGAGTGGCTGCTACGTGGTCAGTTCAAACCGGAGCGGCCGGCTTGGACATCAGGGGCCGCTCTTCGGCGGTCGCGGCTTCGCCTTTGCTCCCGGCGGGCGGCTGCTTGCAACGACATCATCTGACCGACCAATCGTCATTATCGAGTTGGACGCTGCAAGGTCTTCGCGGGCGCAGGCAGACTATCCCTGCTATGTCACGGAACCGGCACGCCAGTGACTACAGCATCCAGAGAACGCCCACGACGGATGTTCGCGAATACATTTGATCTGGTCGTGATTCAGATCCTTCGACGCACTCAACGCATCGGCGGCGCCCCCGTCAGGTCGACCTAAGGGCGGTAAAATGGGGCCAGCTTCGCTAGTCAGACTCACTGGGCGGATAAACCACACGTCCATGCTCTATAACAACCGCACCTGCGGTGAGCGTCGCCCGGCTCATTTGCCCCAGGCCCATCAGGTGACAAACGGCGTGGCCGCGTGAAATAAGATGGTCCGCGATTATTCGTCGATGACAACGCCACCAGACGGCCTCCGAACACATCACCGCCAGTTTGTTTGTGCTGCCTCGTGAGATCAGCGCGTCGAGAGAGTCTTGAAAAGCGTCTGATAGTGCATAGTCCGCGTAGTTGTGAAAACTGCGATTTCGCCAAAGCGCATTGCAGCAATCAGGCACGTCGACTTGCCACTGTCGGCGGCCACCCAAGTCAGCAAAATACTCATAAGAAATACTGGACGCGCCCAGAGTGATCGGCAATATGTCTATGTTGTACTCGGGATTACGGCGCGACCGGGGAAACGCTCTCACGTCGGCAATCAGGTCTATAGAGGCGCGTTCGAGAATCGCCGCAAACTGGCGAAAAGAGCGTGTAGAATGGCCAATTGAATAGAACTGCATGATCACAGCTTTCTGGAGAGCGCCCTCTCTATATGGGCTGCGATATGATCCGTTCTGTCACTCCTTATTTCATATTGCGGCTCTTCGTTGGAGGCGTGATGGGTGTATCCCTTGAAAACGAAATCCTCTTCATGGATTCGTATGATACTGCCGCTCGCAGATCCCGCTTCCGAGTTCCAAGTGACGTGATCGCCAATGTGATATTTCGGCATGGTTCACCTTTTCATCATAAAGATCTTGTCAGTGAAGAACTCGGGCTCGGTCTTTTCAGGTGAATGGGTCGGCCTTTGGATTCAACTCGGCTCGGTCGGCCCACGACTTCCATCTTGACTTCGAGAAAGTGATGCCAAGCACCCCGAACTCGCGGCCGATGCGGAATGCTTCACGCAGTCGACGAGCAGCGT
>NZ_RZQY01001110.1:0-1034 GCF_003998575.1 Mesorhizobium sp. M7A.F.Ca.CA.001.10.2.1
GCTCCGGCCGTCCGGCCGGTCCCGGCGGACCGGGCGGGCTCGACCAGGTGGCGCGTCCGCTCGCGGAAAAGGACCTTGCGGCACTTGTGGCGCATCTCAGCGGTGCCCGCGCGATTTCGCCGGCCTCGCAAAAGCAGGTCCGCGTCATCTTCGGCACCGAGAGCCTGACCTCGGGCGTCACCGGCACCGACAGCGCCTATCTCGATGCGCGCGACTGGAAGCTGGTGTCGGGCCGCCCGTTCAGCGATTCCGAAACCCGCTCGGGCACAGGCGTGTGCCTGATCGGCGAGACCGTGCGCCAGCAGTTCTTCGGCGCCGGCGATCCCGAGGGCGAGATCATCCGCGTCAACCGCACCTCCTGCAAGATCATCGGCCTGCTCGAGCCCAAGGGCTATACCGGCTTCGGCCAGGACCAGGACAATGTCGTGCTGATGCCGCTGCATGCCTATCAGCGCCGCATCGCCGGCAACCGCGACATCGACAACATCTACATCGCCGCCGACGACCGCACGCCGACCAGCGAGTTGCAGCCGCGCGTCGAGGACATCTTGCGAGACGCGCGCCGCATCACGCCCGACCGCGAGAGCGATTTCGCCATCCGCGACATGACCCAGATCGCCGACGCCATGGCCAGCGCCACAACCACCATGACCGGCATGCTGGGCGCGGTGGCCGGCGTCAGCCTTTTGGTCGGCGGCATCGGCATCATGAACATCATGCTGGTGTCGGTCACCGAACGCACCCGCGAGATCGGCATCAGGCTGGCCATCGGCGCGCATGAAAAGCACATCCTCATCCAGTTCCTGGTCGAGGCCACGGTGCTGTCGCTGCTCGGCGGCATTATCGGCATCCTGATCGGGCTGGCGCTGGCCGGCCTCGCCGCGGTGACGCTGACCATCCCGTTCGCGCCGAGCCCGGCGGTGATCCTGCTCGCCGTCGGCTTTTCCGCCCTGATCGGCATGGTGTTCGGCTTCTTCCCGGCATTGCGCGGCGCCAGGCTCGATCCGATCGACGCGCTAAGGCACGAGTAGGGC
>NZ_RZQY01001111.1:0-1033 GCF_003998575.1 Mesorhizobium sp. M7A.F.Ca.CA.001.10.2.1
GTCGATTTCTGCGCGTCGACCAGTTTCAGGGCGCCGTCCCAGTCGCCGCGCGCGGTCAGCTCTTCCAGCGTCGATTCCGCTGCCCAGGCCAGCTGCGGCGCCATCACCGCGGCACGGCCGGCATAATGCCTGGCGGCGTTGCGGTCGCCAAGCCGTTCGGCTTCCAGATAAAGCCCGCGCAAGCCTAGCAGCCGCATTTCGGGATCGTCGAGCATGCTCTCGAATTTCTGTCGCGCGCCTTCATGATCGCCTTCGAGCAGCGACGCCTGCGCTTCCAGCAGGTGGATCAGCGGCTCCTGGTCGGAACGGATCAGCTTGGCGGCTTCCTTGGTCTTCTTGCGGGCCAGCGCGCCATCACCGGCGCCGGCGGCAATCATGCCGGTCGACAGCGCCTGATAGCCACGATCGCGGCGGCGGACACGGAAATAGCGCGAGATGGTGTAGGGGCTGTTCCACAGCGACTTGAGCAGCCACCACAGGATCATCACCGCGGCGACCACGGCAACGACGGCCACCGCCGCCACCATCAGGCTGACCTGGTATTGATAGCCGTTAAAAGTGACGACCATGTCGCCCGGCCGGTCGGCCAGCCAGGCAAAGCCCAGCCCGAGCGCGAAAACGACGATGAGGAAGGCGAGCAGGCGGATCATTGTGTTGCCCTCATGCCTTCATCGCGCCCGAGATCAGCGCATCGACCTGGGTTTCGACCTCGATGCGTGCCTTCAGCTTGCCGACAAAGTCCGCGCCAGCGGCCTTGGCGGCCTCGGGCAGCGTTTCATACTCGCTGAGTGCCTTCGCGTAGTCGCCCTGGTTGACCGCCGCCTCCATGCGCGCGACGGTTTCCGGTGCGCCGGCGCCTTCGACGGCGCCGATCGGCCTGACCTTGACCAGCGATTCGGCGCTCGACATCAGATTCTGCAGGAAGCCGGCATTCTCATCGACGGGCGTCGCGGCAGTGACCATGGCATTGGCGGCGGCATCAGCCTGCGATGCGATCTCGGCGCGGGTCGGAACGCCCTTTTCAGCATAGGGG
>NZ_RZQY01001112.1:0-1021 GCF_003998575.1 Mesorhizobium sp. M7A.F.Ca.CA.001.10.2.1
GCCCGGTGCCCGAGACATCTATGTCGACCGGCGGCGTGTCGGGCAGCTTGAGCAGGTTGGCGATGATACCGCCTGCCGGCTCCGAGGCCTTCAGGTCGAGATCGAGCCTGTTGTCTGCCGGCGCAAAGTGGATCTTGGCGTCGACATTACCTTGCTTGCCGTCATGACGGGTGATGTTGAGCACCGTCTCGACCGCCAGTGGCGCGGCATCGGCCTTGACCGATCCCTTGGCCGCAAGCTCGGCGATGCCGCTGCCGGCCAGTTGCTGGCCAAGCGCGATCTCGGGCAGATCGATCTGCTTGATGTCGATGGAAACCGGCAGCGTCGTCGTACCCCCGCTCGGCGCTGGCTGCGTGCTGGCCACCGGCAATCGCGCCAGTTCGATACGCTCGGCAGCGATACGGTCGGCGCTGAAGTTTTTCGACAGCAGCGCCAGCGGCGACCAGTCGACGGCCACCTTGCGCGCCACCAGCCAGGCGCCCTCGCGGTCCTCCAGCACGACATGGTCGACGCTGAGCGCCCCGGACCAGATGCCGTCTATGCCGCTGACCGTGATCTTGCGGTTGTCGTTCGAAGCCAGCCGCGAAATGATGCCGGCGAGATTGTCGCGGCCGCGCTCGGTCTTGGTCAGCACCACCAGCGCGCCGATCGCTCCCGCAACCACGATCAGCAGCGTGTAAAGGACAATGCGGAGGATGCGCCAGACTGTTTTCATCGCTCAGAATGCCTGCCCGATGCCGGCATAGATGCCGAAATGCGGGTCACCCGGATCACGGTTGAGCGGCACGGCGGCATCGATGCGCAGTGGCCCGAACGGCGTGACATAGCGCAGCCCGACGCCGGCGCCGACCTTGACATCGGAGAAATCGGGAGCTGATTTGGTCGATACGGTGCCGGCGTCGACGAACGGCACGATGCCGATCGTATCGGTGATGGCGATGCGCATCTCGACCGAGGTTTCGAAGAAGGACAGGCCGCCGATCGGCTGGCCGGTGAAGTCCTTGGGTCCGATGCCCTGATA
>NZ_RZQY01001113.1:0-1021 GCF_003998575.1 Mesorhizobium sp. M7A.F.Ca.CA.001.10.2.1
ATGCAGCACCGGCCCGAACACCTCGCGCTCCATATCCTCGATACCCTTGACGCGGAAGACGTGGGGCGCGACGAAGCGACCTTCCTTCGGCGCTTCGAGCTTGGCGATCAGCCGGCCCTGCAGGCCCATCTTCGTGCAGTACTCGCGGATCGAGGTCTGTGCCTCGTCGTCGATGACCGGGCCGACATCGGTCGAAATCCGCCAGGGATCGCCGACATTGAGCGCCTCCATGGCGCCCTTCAGCATCTCCAGCATCTTCTTCTCGACGTCCTTCTGCACGTAGAGCACGCGCAGCGCCGAGCAGCGCTGGCCGGCACTCTGGAAGGCCGAGGCCAGGATATCGCGCACCGCTTGTTCGGGCAGCGCGGTGGAATCGACGATCATCGCGTTAAGGCCGCCGGTCTCGGCGATCAGCATGGCGTCGGGCTCGGCCGTCTCGGCCAGCTGCTTCTCGATCAGCTTGGCAACCTCGGTCGAGCCGGTGAAGCATACGCCGGCAATGCGCGGGTCAGCGGTCAGCGGGCCACCGACCGACGGGCCGTCGCCGGGCAGGAGCTGGATGACATCTTCCGGCACGCCGGCCTCGCGCAGCAATTCGACGGCGCGGAAGGCGATCAGCGGCGTCTGCTCGGCCGGCTTGGCGATGACCGAATTGCCGGTGACGAGCGCGGCCGCGATCTGGCCGGTGAAGATGGCGAGCGGAAAATTCCACGGTGAAATGCAGACGATGGCGCCGCGCGCTTGCGTGCCCGCCTCCGCATTGGCCGCCTCGGTGGCGTAGTAGCGCAGGAAGTCGACGGCCTCGCGCACTTCGGCGACGCCGTCGGCCAGCGATTTGCCGGCCTCGCGGGTGGCGAGTGCAAAGAACTCGACCGCATTCGCCTCATAGATATCGGCGGCACGATTGAGGATGGCAGCGCGCTCGGCAACGGGACGTTTTGCCCAGGCCGGCTGCGCTTCCACCGCAAAGCGCACGGCGGTCGCGACTTGCTTTGCGGCGGCTTCGCTGACCGTGCCGACC
>NZ_RZQY01001114.1:0-1021 GCF_003998575.1 Mesorhizobium sp. M7A.F.Ca.CA.001.10.2.1
GCACGTTCTCGGTCGACGGCAAGATCGTCACCCAGCTGACGGGTCGCCACCAACTGACCGACAAGGGCAATCATATCGAGGCCAAGGGCGACGGCGATTTCGCTCGCTTCCTGCCTGAGAATCTCAAGCCGCTGTTTGCCGGCAAGACCAGTTTCGACATTGCCGGCACCGCCACATCGGCCGGTGGCGTCAGTGTCGACCGCGCCAACATCGACAGCGATGCGGTGCACGGCACCGCGACCGGCATTGTCGATCCTGCCGGCGCCAGCGACCTCTCGGTCGAACTCGCCGCCAAGGGGCCGCCCGTGGTGATCAGCGTCGGCAGCAAGGCGCAGCCGATCACGCTGGCGATCAGCAATGCCACCGCCCGGGCCTTCGGCGACGGCAAGGCGCCGATCATCGACGTCGGCGCCTCCTTCGTCTCCATCGTCGCCGGCGGCACGCGGCTGGACGACCTGGCGGCCCAGATCCATTCCGACGGTTTTGATATCCAGAACCGCGCCGGGCCGGTCACCGTCAAGCTGGAGGCGGGCGGCCTCAACACCGACGTGGCGACGCTGGCGCCGCTGATCACCGGCAAGATCGATGTCGATCTGGCCGGGTCGGTCAGCAAGGACGCCATTGCCATCGACCAGGGCACGCTGCGTTCCGACGCGCTCAACGCTTCGCTGACCGCGACGGTGGCGCTTGCCGACCTGTCGATGCAGCTCAAGATGAACGCGGATGCCGTGGCCACGGCCTTTCCGCCGCAGATCGCCTCGGTGCTCGGCGCTAGGGTGAAATTCTCGGCCAGCGCGGCCCGCGATCCGCAGGGATCCTTCGCCGCCAATTCGATCGAATTCACCTCCGGCACGCTCAGCGCCGCCGGCACGGCCAGCATGCAAGGCACCGACATCCAGGCCGACATCAAGGGCAAACTGGGCGACGTCTCGGTGCTGTCGCCGACAGTCGGCGTGCCGGTTGCCGGTGGCGTCGATTTCGCGCTGTCGGCAAGCGGCGCCATGACGGCGCCGGATTTCAC
>NZ_RZQY01001115.1:0-1008 GCF_003998575.1 Mesorhizobium sp. M7A.F.Ca.CA.001.10.2.1
CGCTACCAGCATGGCGTGACGCCGAATTCATTCGACCGATTGCCGCGCACGGCGGTTGGTCCGTTCAACCGGCAGGCGTTCGACGACATCGTCGCGGGCCGCTACGAAGGGTTTCCGTTCGAACTCTACGAGGCGCATCTGCGGGAAGGGTCGGGCAAGGGCTCGTCGACCGCCTTCCAGGGCGTCATCGTCGCCTTCGAGACCATCGCGCCGTTCCCCGGCATATTGGTGGCGACGCGGCGGACCAATGCCGTCATCAGCTTCTTTCGCGGCATGTTCGCCAGCAAGCTGCAGGAACTGTCCAGTGGCGACGTGGCGCTTGATGCCGCCTACGAGTTCCGCACCGACAATCTCGGAGCGGCACAGCCGCTGGTGAGCGGCCGGCTGGCGCAGGCGCTGAAATGGCTTGGCGAAACCTGGCCGGACGATCCGGCCCGTGTCGCGCTCAATGGCAGCGATGGGTTCCTGCTGCTGCCGCAGACGAAGAACTTCTTCGAACTGCCGGATATTTCGGTGCCGCTCGATTACAGCACGCATGTCGCGCCGATGATATCAGACATGGGCGCGATGCTGGCGACGGCGGCACTTGTGCGCAAGATCGGCGCGAAGGACGAGGCGGGCTGAGCCGTCAGCCGTCGAAGCCGTATTTGTCACGCCTATAGTCCGCCTCTGACCATGAAACAAAATTTGTGTCGATGGTCGGTGAGCAGGCTGTTTCGTGATGCTGCTCGAGGTCGATTGCAGCGACCGCGTGGCGATCCAAAGCCGCCGTCACAATCGGCTAAGCGACTCTTTTCGCGGATAGAAGTGGGCATTGGAGGAGTCGAAGCGGTCTGAAATGATGTCGGCAACAAGCAATATGTCGGAATTAAGCCTATGATATTGTTTGCGAAAATTCACCCAACGTGATTTGCGGAGGGAGCGCTTTCCGTTCCAGTTTCAAGCCGTCCGGTGCTGTCGTTTCCCAAGGCGGCGGTCCGGAAAGTGAAACAGCACGGAGTGCTTACC
>NZ_RZQY01001116.1:0-1001 GCF_003998575.1 Mesorhizobium sp. M7A.F.Ca.CA.001.10.2.1
GATATGATCTTTCTGGCCAGGAACTCGTCGGGGATTTGATAGCCGCTTTCGTCAACCGCCGGCAAATTGGCGCCGACATAGGCGGCAAGCCGTGCTTTCAGCGCCGCGTCCTGCGAGAGCCGTGCGGTGTCGGGCGTGTTCTCCAGCGGCTTCTCGCTGATTTCGGCGCCATCGATGCCGAATACCCGCATGAGATAGGCCGCCTGCCCGCCGAACTCGGTTTCCTGGCCGGACGGGAAGCGCACCACCTGCGCGTTGAGCTCCAGCTGCTTGAAGGTCAGCCCGGCCTTCTCCAGCGGCCCGCCGGTCAGCCAGCCGGCATCGACGCTCTCGTCAAGCTGTGGCGTCCAGCGTCCGGCAGTGCCGACGCAGCCGCCATCGGCATCGGGCGCGGCGCTGTAGACGGCATTGAAATTGAACGGCAAGCGCGATGCCAGCAGCTTGCCGTTCTTGCGAAAACTGTAGGCCAGGCGGTAGATGAAGCGCACCTCGCCGCAGCTCCTGTCGCCTTGCAGCAGCATGAAATCGCGACGGTCGAGCCGGTTGACGACGCCGACCAGCCGGAAGCGCGCGGCATCGGTCTTCAGCCAGCGCATGTCCATGATGCGGCCGACATTGCCGTCTGTCACCTCGTAGAGCGGCCGCCCGCCGGCCTTCATCTCGGCGCGGAGCGCCGCAACATCGGAGGCAACGATGTCAACGATGGCGTGATAGGCGGGGGCCTCGTCGTAAAGCGTCTTTAGACCGTCCTCGCCGTCAACCCCCAAAACATCGGCGAAGCCGAAACCCCCGGCATCGAGCGCGGCGAGCACCGCCGGATTGTCGACGACGGTTACAGGGCCGACGGCGCGCGCCGTCGACGCCATGAAGACAGCGATGAGGGTGGCAAGCAGCGGAGCCAGGGCGCGGTTCATAGAACAGCCGTGCGCGCGTCGAAGAGTTCACGCAACACCGGCAGCAGCGCCAGCGGCAGATCCTCGGCGATCAGGCCGGGTCCGAAC
>NZ_RZQY01001117.1:0-997 GCF_003998575.1 Mesorhizobium sp. M7A.F.Ca.CA.001.10.2.1
TCCTCACCGATGGCGGCATGGGCCAGGAACTGGTCCGCCGCAGCAAATCCGAGCCGACGCCGCTATGGTCAGCCCGGGTGCTGATCGACGAACCGGATCTGGTGCGCGACCTGCACGCGGAATTCATCCGTGCCGGCGCCCGTGTCATCACCATCAACACCTATTCGGCAACACCCGAACGCCTGGCGCGCGAGGGCGCGGAAGACCTCTTCAAGCCGTTGCAGAAGCGCGGCATCGAATTGGCCAGACAGGCCCGCGACGAGGCCGGCGATGCAGCCATCGCCGGCTGCCTATCGCCGCTTTTCGGCAGCTATGCACCGGCACTGACCATTTCCTTCGAGGACACGCTCGATATTTACCGCCGCATCGTTGCCGAGCAGGCCGATGGCGTCGACCTGTTCCTGTGTGAAACCATGGCGTCGGCGGACGAAGCCCGCGCGGCGGTCACCGCGGCATCGGAAAGCGGCAAGCCGGTATGGGTGTCGTGGACGCTGGCCGACCACGGCAAGCCGCGGCTGCGCAGCGGCGAAGCGATAGCCACCGCGGCAAGCGCGCTCGACGGCCTGGCAGTCGCCGCGCGGCTGGTCAATTGCTGCCGGCCGGAAGCAATCGCCGCGGCTTTGCCTGAACTGATCGGCCTCGGCGGCCCGGTCGGCGCCTACGCCAATGGCTTCACGTCAACCGAAGCACTCAAGCACGGCGGCACCGTCGATGTGCTGCACGCTCGTCACGACCTTGGCCCGGATGCCTATGCCGACCAGGCGATCGGCTGGGTCGAGGCTGGGGCAAGCATCGTTGGCGGCTGCTGCGAAGTCGGACCACCGCACATCGCCGCTCTGCGCGACCGGCTCGAACAGGCCGGCTACGAAATTTCGGGAGTTTTGCATGCCTAGACCATCATCGCGCATTTCCGGCATCGTGCCTTCGGGCAAGGACGGCTGGGAAGTCCATTTCGCCGCCTGGACGCGCAAGGAGGGCGGCGAAGACATCATCATGC
>NZ_RZQY01001118.1:0-997 GCF_003998575.1 Mesorhizobium sp. M7A.F.Ca.CA.001.10.2.1
TCTCGGTTCTGGTCGGCCCATTTCGCCGCCTCGCCAAGCGCCGATATCGTCGTTGTGATGGTTTCGGGATGCGCCTTGGCGAAATCCTTGTTGGCGAGGAAGTAGGTGTTAACCTTGAGCACCTCGCTGGAGCGGGCCAGCACACGCGGCTGGTAGCGGGTTTCGGCGATGGCGAAGAACGGATCCCAAACGCTCCAGGCATCGATCTGGTCGCTGGCGAAGGCTGCGGCTGCATCCGCCGGGCTGAGATAGACCGGCGTGATCTGGTCGAAGGCAAGGCCAGCCTTTTCCAGCGCCGCGACGAGCAGATTATGCGCGCTGGTGCCCTTGCCGACGCCGACGCGCTTGCCCTTGAGATCGGCGATCGACTGGATCGGCGACGCCGGCTTGACGAAGATCGCCTCGCCCTCGCCATTCGACGGCAGCGCGGCGGCATAGACGATGTTGGCCCCCGCCGACTGGCCGAAGATCGGCGGTGCGTCGCCGGTCCAGCCGACATCGATGGCGCCGACATTGAGCGCCTCGACCAGCGGCGGCCCGGCGGTGAACTCGACCCATTTGACCGTCACGCCCTTGTCTTCAAGGGCCTTTTCGATCACCTGCTGCTGTCTGGCGATCACCGGCAGGCCGGTCTTCTGATAGCCGATGCTGAGCTGCTTCAGCTCCTGCGCTGTGGCGCCGGATGACACGGCAACCGTCGCCGCCAGCAGGCCGATGCCGAAAACACGTCTCGTTAGATTGAACATTGATCCTCTCCTTCGATGCGGATCGGCGCCGGGAAAATGGCCTCGCCGGTTGGAAGATGGATCAGGCTAGGTAGTTCTATAAATTTAGTAGAGGAATGATTTTGCGAGTTGAGGCATCGATGTGGAATTGTCTTCTACGGCAGCCCAGAATTCGTCATCCTAGGGCGGAGCAAGGAGCGAAGCGACGCGGCGCAGACCCTAGTCTCCATGCCGTGACATTGGCTTTAGGATGCAACGGCACAGAATTGCGC
>NZ_RZQY01001119.1:0-996 GCF_003998575.1 Mesorhizobium sp. M7A.F.Ca.CA.001.10.2.1
GACCTGACGCCGGCCCGAGCCGAGATTCTGCAGGTTGACGATGATGGCGCGGCCGAGGCCGGTCACATCGATGCCTGGGTGATTGTAGAAATTCTTGTCTTCGGCCGACAGGAAGGCCGCCTTGACGCGGTCCGGTATGGCCTGGATCGGCAAATACAGGCGCCGTTCGCGCGCGTATTCGGCCATCAGCGCGCCGTCCGACGCATGGATGCGGGTGGTCACCGGCGGCTCGTATTTGGCCAGCACCTCGTAGTCGGGCAGATCTTTCGACAAATGGCCGATGTAGATCGCAACGCCCGCCGCGACCAAAAGGGCCAGCGTCGTGCCGATGCCGAAAAAATAGCCAATGAGACGAATCATACCCGCTCCAGTCCTTGGTTCGGGAATTTCCTAAACGAAGCCGCCTTTCGCGCAAGCTTTCGAGCCGGTCCCAATCCGTAATCGAAAACCCTTGTCGCCGCCATGTGGACAAAATACGGCAATGCCTGATTTCGCGGTCGCGAGCAGGAAATAAAAAGCATTGGGTGTTGTCGTCGCGCAACGCCGCCTCTGGTTGCAGGCGCCGCCGGTCATGTCAACCTCCGGTTCCCGGTCCGGCCTTGGCCGACGCGAACAGCGCGACGGCGTTGGTTATACTCTGGGCCGCCTTGCCGCGCCAGTCGGCGTTGAGCAACTGCGCCTCGTCCTTGGCGTTCGAGAGATAACCGAGTTCGACCAGCACCGACGGCACGTCGGGTGCCTTGAGCACCTTGAAGCCCGCCGAACGCTGCGGATTGTTGATGAGGCCGACGCTGGTCGACAACTGGCCAACCAGCGTGTGGGCGAAACTCATCGAGAAATTGTGCGTTTCGCGGCGGATCAGGTCGATCAGGATGTCGGTGACTTCCTTGTTGTCGTTCTTGATTTCCATGCCGGCGAACTGATCGGAGAGGTTTTCTCGGTCGGCAAGCGCCTGCGCCTCGGGGTCCGAAGCCTTGTCGGAGACGGTGTAGACGG
>NZ_RZQY01000111.1:0-12669 GCF_003998575.1 Mesorhizobium sp. M7A.F.Ca.CA.001.10.2.1
GGTTCGGTTGGGCTGTGGTCGTGAGGATTGCCTCGCGCTCGAGAGATAGCAACAAAAGGCAGACAAGGGAGAGTTCAACCATGAAGAAATCGCCGAAAGTCGTCATCACCTGTGCGGTCACCGGTTCGATCCACACGCCGACGATGAGCCCGTATCTGCCGATAACGCCGTCCGAGATCGTCGACGCCGCCGTCGGAGCAGCCGAAGCCGGAGCGTCGGTGATCCATCTGCATGCCCGCGATCCGGAGACCGGCAAGCCTACCCCTGATCCAAAGCTGTTTATGGATTTCCTGCCGCGCATCAAGCAGCAGACCGACGCCGTGATGAACATTTCCACCGGCGGCGGGCTGAAGATGACCCTCGAAGAGCGCCTTGAAGCCGCGCACGCTTCGAAGCCGGAACTCTGCTCGCTCAATATGGGATCTATGAATTTCGCCCTGCACCAAATCGCGCCGAAATACACCGACTGGAAGTACGACTGGGAGAAGGGCTACCTGGAAGACACAAAGAAGGGCATCGTCTCCAACACGTTCGAGCAGATCGAGCGTATCATCGTCGAAGTCGGCCAGGCCTACGGCACGAAGTTCGAGTTCGAGTGCTACGATGTCAGTCACCTCTACACGCTTGCGCACTTTCTAGACCGCAAGCTGCTGAAGCCGCCGCTTTTCGTCCAGACGATCTTCGGGCTGCTGGGCGGAATCGGCGCCGACCCAGAAGACATGATGCACATGCGCAGGACGGCTGATCGGCTGTTCGGAGACGATTATCTCTGGTCGATCCTTGCCGCGGGCAAGCACCAGATAAATCTCTGCACGATGGGCGCGATCATGGGCGGCAATGTACGGGTCGGTTTGGAAGACAGCCTCTATGTCGGCAAGGGCACGCTCGCTAAGAGCAATGCCGAACAGGTTGCCAAGATAAAGCGCATTCTCAACGAGTTGTCGCTCGAAATCGCGACGCCCGACGAAGCCCGTCAACTGCTGGATCTCAAGGGCGCAAACGAGGTCGGGTTTTGACGCCCGGCATCGAAACCTATGTCGGCGTCGTGCATCCTTGGATGTGCGACGCGATGGGCCATCTCAACGTTCGTCATTATGTGGCCATGTTTGATGACGCCAGTTTCCAGTTTCTGGGCAGGATTGCCGATCCTCGTTTGACGCCGACCCTCGGCTGGGCGGATGTAAGGATGGAGATCGACTACGTGCATGAAACCGCGGCGGGAACCCTGGTCACCGTTCGCAGCGTTATAGAAAAGCTTGGGAAATCGTCGCTGACTTATCTACATGAAATGCGCGGCACGCTGGATGGAGTCCTGCATGCGCGCATGCGCACCGTAACGGTACGCTTCGATCTTCAAGCGCGGAGCAAGATCGAGATCGAAGGCGAAGCCCGGCAGGCGAGCGCGAAACTCCCGAGGGGTGAAGCCGATACGCGTGGGTGACGGCGAGAATGTCCGGTGACGGCATCGTTAGCCGCATTGGCGTCACTGAGCGAGATGCTGTAGGTCGCTGAAGGCTTCTACTCGCCCTACGAAGGTCAGGTATGCCGCTATCGCACAGGACACCGCATGGGGCAGCCCGCCACAATCGGCCATTGCGTACGATAGTGGCGTTGAAGTGGTAGCGGGAGAGGGACTTGAACCCCCGACCCCAGGATTATGATTCCCGTGCTCTAACCAACTGAGCTACCCCGCCAGGGCGGCGAAAGGCCCGAAATCCGCCTCAAATCGAAAGGCATGTCGGGGGCGTTCGCCAAGGTCGCGCGGATATAAGGTTGGGAGGGTGAGCCTGTCAAGCTTCGAAGCAACCGGCTTGCCGGCTTATCGTCATTATCGAAAAGCTTTGCCATGCGGACATTTGGTTGCCGCCGCCGGGGTTGAGTTCGAAGGGGCACGTCGCTATGTCTCGGCCACGAGTTTTTAGAGTTTGAAACAGATGAAGCCGCGCATAGCAGTCCTCGGTTGCGGATACTGGGGCAGCAACCACATCCGCACTCTCAAGGCGCTCGGCGCGCTGTACGCGGTCTCCGACACCAACCGGGCCCGCGCAGAAGGCTTCGCCAGCGAGCAGGACTGCCTGGCGATCGAGCCGGACCAGTTGTTCGTGCGTGACGATATCGACGCCATCGTCATGGCGCTGCCGCCGCAATTCCATGCCGACCTTGCCGTGCGTGCCGTCACGGCCGGCAAGGACGTGCTGGTGGAAAAGCCGATCGCGCTGACGGTTGCCGACGCCGAGCGTGCGGTGCAGGCGGCCAAGGACAATGGCCGCGTCTTCATGGTCGGCCATGTCCTGCGGTTCCACCCCGCCTTCGAGACGCTGAAAGGGCTGATCGACAAGGGCGAACTCGGCGAAGTCCGCTACATCCACTCGCACCGGCTCGGCCTCGGCAAGTTCCACACAGAGAACGACGCGCTGTGGGACCTGGCGCCGCACGATCTGTCGATGATCCTGGCGATCACCGGCACGGAGCCGATCGAGGTGCGCGGCGAGGGGGCCGCCCTGCTCGACAATCTCAGCGACTTCGCGCATCTGCACATGCGCTTCCCCAACGGCCTGCGCAGCCATCTCTTCACCTCGCGTCTCAATCCCTATCGCGAGCGGCGGCTGACCGTGGTCGGCACCAAGGCGATGGCGGTGTTCGACGATGTCGAGCCATGGGAACGCAAGCTTGCCGTCTACCGCCATGCAGTGTGGCAGGACAGCGGCCAATGGGCCTTCACCACCAATGAGCCATCCTATGTCGCGGTTGCCCAGGGCATGCCGCTGACACGCGAGCTGGAGCATTTCATCCAGTGCATCGAGACGCGTGCCGAGCCGCGCACCAGCGGCGAGGAAGCGATCAGGGTGCTGCGCATCCTGACCGCCGGCACGGTCACCCACACCAAGTCGAATTCCTGAAGCGCGGATTATTTATTCGGCGGGAATCTTATTCGGCAGGTATCTTATTCGGCAGGTATCTGGGCCGGCCTGGCGGCAAGCCGGGTCAGCATCGCCTCGGCCTCGGCGCCACGCTCCGAACGCTCGATGAAGCCGCCGCCGAACACGCGAGCTTCGTTGCCGTCATCGGAGTAGAGCACGCAGGCCTGGCCCGGCGCGATGCCGGATTCGCCGTCGACCAGTTCCACCCATGTGGCACCGGCACGATGATGCAGCACGGCCGGGCGCGGCGGCCGCGTCGAGCGGACCTTGGCGAACAGCTCCAGGCCGCCTGCAGGGACGTCTGTGAGCGGTCCGTCGCCCAGCCAGTTCATATTGCGCAGATAGATCTTGTGCGTCTCCAGCGCCTCGCGCGGGCCAACCACGACGCGAGCGCGGTCGGCATCGAGGTGGACGACGTAAAGCGGCTCGCCGGAAGCGATGCCGATGCCGCGGCGCTGGCCGATCGTGTAGCGCAGGATGCCCTCATGGCGGCCGAGCACGCGGCCGTCGATGTGGACGATGTCGCCCGGATTGGCCGCGGTTGGCTTCAGCTTGGCGATGATGTCGGAATACTTGCCCTGCGGCACGAAGCAGATGTCCTGGCTATCCTGCTTGGCGGCAACCGCCAGCCCCATCTCCTCGGCGATGGCGCGAACCTGCGGCTTCGACAGGCCGCCGAGGGGAAAGCGCAGATAATCGATCTGTGCCTGCGTGGTGGCGAACAGGAAATAACTCTGGTCACGGTCGGCGTCGACGGGCCTGTAGAGCGCGCGGTGGGCGCCGTTGGCGCCGGAACGGATGTAGTGGCCGGTGGCCAGCGCGTCGGCGCCGAGCTCCTTGGCGGTGGCCAGGAGGTCGGCGAACTTCACCGTCTGATTGCAGGAAACGCACGGGATCGGCGTCTCGCCGGCGACATAGCTCTCGGCGAAGGGATCGATGACCGCCTTGCGGAAGCGTTCCTCGTAGTCGAGCACATAATGGGGGATGCCGAGCGTCTCGGAGACACGGCGGGCATCGTCGATGTCCTGCCCGGCGCAGCATGAGCCGGCCCGGTGCGTCGCCGCGCCGTGGTCGTAGAGCTGCAAGGTGACGCCGACGACGTCGTAGCCCTCGCGTTTCAGCAGGCCTGCGACGACAGAGGAATCGACGCCGCCCGACATGGCGACGACGATGCGGGTGTTTTCGGGACGTCCGGGAAGATTGAGACTGTTCATGATGCTTTCGTTCTGCGCGGCGCCTCAATGCCAATGTCGAGAATATAGGTCAAGCTTTACCGGCGCGCCAGCGTGCAGGGCGATTCACCGGTTGCGGCCGATCTCCGCCAGGGGATGCATTTTCCCCGGCAAATCAGCGTTTGCGGGCAGATGTTTCAAATGCCGGCGAAAAGACTAACGCGGCGTTCATGATCCTTACCTAGTCATTAGGGTCTGCTTAGGCAATTTTTAAAGCTGTGGCGGTAACGTGGCGGGGATTGGGTCTTTGAGTTTTTTGTAGAGAGTACGATGACCGATCTGGTTAGACCGAGAGTCAAATATGTTATCGGGCCTGACGGCAGCCCTCTTACGATTGCCGATCTGCCGCCGACCAATACACGTCGCTGGGTTATCCGGCGTAAGGCGGAAGTGGTTGCGGCCGTGCGCGGCGGGCTTTTGAGCCTGGACGAGGCATGCCAACGCTACAAGCTCACCACCGAGGAATTCCTGTCCTGGCAGGCGTCGATCGACGAATATGGCCTTGCCGGGCTGCGCACGACACGCATCCAGCAATACCGGCACTGACATTGCGAATTTAGACGAAGGGCGCGGCTAACCCCGCGCCCTTCTGTTTTCACCGTTCCCGCTCAGAGCGATAGCACAACCTTGCCGATCGGCTTGGTGGCGAGGAAGGCGTGAGCGGCCCCCGCCTGGTCCAGCGGGAAGCTCTTCGCCACATGGACGGCGAGCTTGTTGGCATCGATCAACCGAGCCAGTTCCACCAGGCCCTCCCTGTCGGGAACGACGGACATACGCTCGACCCGAATGTCTCGCGCGCCGGCCTGGGTCCTGGTGTTGTCGCCGACATCGAGCAATGACACCAAAACGCCGCCACGCCTGAGCACCTTCAGCGAGCGTTGGGCGTGGTCGCCGCCCATTGGATCCAGCACCAGATCGATGTCGCGAACCTTATCGGTGAAATCGCCCTTGGTGTAGTCGATGACCTCGTCGGCGCCGAGTTCGCGGAGGAAATCGAGCTTGCCCGGGCTGACCGTGGCGACAACGTAGGCGCCGCGCGCCCTGGCGATCTGCACCGCCAGATGACCGACGCCGCCGGCTCCTGCATGGACCAATATGCGCTGCCCCGATTTCAGCCCGCCGTGGCGAACAAGCCCTTGCCAGGCGGTGAGGCCGGCCAGCGGCAAGGCGCCTGCCTTGAGGTGGTCCGCGCTCTTCGGCTTCAGTGCGATTTGATCGGCAGGCACGGCAGCCAGCTCGGCATAGGCCGCCGCCTGCTTGGGGAAGCGCGGCATGCCGAACACCTCGTCGCCGATCTTGAAGCCGGTGACGCCGGCGCCGAGTGCTTCGACAGTTCCCGAGATATCCCAACCCAGGATGTAAGGCGGCTCGCCGAGCAAGGGGTAGTAGCCGGCACGGACGGCGCCGTCGACCGGATTGATGCCTGCGGCCTTGACGCGGACCAGCACTTCGCCGGTCTCTGGCGTGGGATCCGGCTGATCGGCGATGACAAGGACGTCGGGTCCGCCGACGGAATTCTGGATAACGGCACGCATTGAGATGTCTCCTGCTTGGTTGGTGCCACTATCATTTGGATAGTAATATCCCCTTGTCCAGTATGTACCTTCCTGATATATACGCACCTCATGGATAGTGAAGATGATTGCGGTTTCGGCTATGATGCGTTCCGGCGGGCGTGTCCTTCGCACACCGTGCTGGAGATGCTGGCCAGCAAATGGGTCTATCTGGTGGTTTGCGCGCTGCGCAAAGGCCGGCTGCGCAATGGCGAGCTTGCCCGGAAGCTCGAGGGCATCACGCCGAAGATGCTGACGCAGACGCTGCGGGTGCTCGAGCGCGACGGCCTGGTGCGGCGCGAGATCTTCCCGGTCATTCCGCCGCGCGTCGAATATGAATTGACCGAGCTCGGCCAGAACCTGGCGGGGCTGCTTACCCAGATCAGGTCATGGGCGGAGCAGCATGCGCCGGATATCAAGGATGCCCGTGCAAGGGCAATTGCCGAGAGTGAAGGGGATTTGGCCGCGTAGGGCGGGTTCATTTTTCCCGCCGGAGCCGCAAGCCGCGACAATGCGCCAGCCTGATGGCGAGCGTTGGTGCGGCAAACCGCCAGGTCTTAGCCGATCATGGCGCTGCGGCCACCGACTTCGGCTTCGCGGATCTTCGTGTCGCGCGATTCCAGCATTTCCGCCTTGGAAAGCTCCGCTTCAGCTTCGCCGAGTAATGATTCGGCGGCGCTTCGCTGCTGGGCGAGGTCGCTTTGGGAATTCCTGAGGTTGTCGCGGCGCAGGCGAGCCGCCTTGGCGAAGGTCGGATAGGCGAAATGGTTGATGTCTGTGATGCCGGCCTTCTTTTCCTCGGCGGTGATCTGAAGCTCCAGCTCGACGGCCATGCGTTCGAACT
This sequence comes from Mesorhizobium sp. M7A.F.Ca.CA.001.10.2.1, assembly GCF_003998575.1. Lineage (NCBI taxonomy): Bacteria > Pseudomonadati > Pseudomonadota > Alphaproteobacteria > Hyphomicrobiales > Phyllobacteriaceae > Mesorhizobium > Mesorhizobium sp. M7A.F.Ca.CA.001.10.2.1. The sequence continues at coordinate 6,551 of NZ_RZQY01000111.1, forward strand.
CGGCGATCATCATGTCGAGCTGGAGCAGCTGCCGCCGCTTCTCATTCACCTGAAACTGTTTCAGCCGAACGAGGTTTTCACGTGACTTCATGATTCGGTACTCCCGGAAACGCACACCCGCACTTATCGTCCAAACCACCTGGAAACGCCCAGGCCGCACCCGTGTCCACCGCCTTTCCCCGAACTATGGGAAACAAAACCCTAAAGTTTTTTGCCGGCGGTAACCATTCGTTTACGGGCATTGTTAATCATACGGGTCAGGACTTAAGGCCGGGTAAAAATTCCGGCCACCGATGCGGAAGCGACGTCGATGAGTCCCTGGAGTCGCTTAGTCCAGGTTGTTAATGTGTTGCATTAGGAATTTGGTTCTGAGATTCGTTATTAGATTCAAGAGGGTGTAGAAAGAGGTTAAAAAATCTGGTACCGTCATGGACGGGAAATTAGGATTTGTTAACCATTCAATGGCAGCCTCTGCACAAGGCAACCACTGCTCCGGGTCCGGACGGGTCGTGAAATGGTCCGGCAGCAGAAAAGGGGAATGAAATGCGTGTTCTGCTGATAGAAGATGACAGTGCAACCGCACAAAGCATCGAACTGATGCTGAAATCGGAAAGTTTCAACGTCTACACGACCGATCTCGGGGAAGAGGGCGTCGATCTAGGCAAGCTCTACGACTACGATATCATTCTTCTCGATCTCAACCTGCCCGATATGTCGGGCTACGAGGTCTTGAGAACGCTTCGCCTTTCCAAGGTCAAGACACCTATTCTCATCCTCTCCGGCATGGCCGGCATCGAGGACAAGGTGCGCGGCCTCGGCTTCGGCGCGGACGACTACATGACCAAGCCGTTCCACAAGGATGAGCTGGTTGCCCGCATTCATGCCATCGTGCGGCGCTCCAAGGGCCACGCCCAGTCGGTCATCACCACCGGCGACCTGGTGGTCAACCTCGATGCCAAGACCGTCGAAGTCGGCGGCCAGCGCGTGCACCTGACCGGCAAGGAATACCAGATGCTGGAGTTGCTTTCGCTGCGCAAAGGCACCACGCTGACCAAGGAAATGTTCCTCAACCACCTCTATGGCGGCATGGACGAGCCTGAGTTGAAGATCATCGACGTCTTCATCTGCAAGCTGCGCAAAAAGCTCGACGCGGCATCGGGCGGTCAGAACTACATTGAAACGGTCTGGGGGCGCGGCTATGTGCTGCGCGAACCGGAAGACATTCGCGTCAGCGCCTGAGCGACGAATCGCTCGAATCTTTTCCATAAAAAACCCGGCTTCGGCCGGGTTTTTGCATGACGGCTGGTAAGGGTCTGTTTTGGGCTGCTGAGCAGGAAACCGTCACGCACTTTTTCTGGAATTGCTCAAGGGTACCGAATCAGGTGCGCTCTTCAAGGTGCGAAAGCGCTCGAGCAGCTGCGGGCGGTTGAACGGCTTCAAGAGATAGCCCTGGGCGCCGGCTCGCTTGGCCCGCATGATCGAAGCAATATCGAGCTCGACCAGGGAAATCAGGATCTGCGGCCTTATCGGGCTCTCCATGGCGCGGACGCGACGGATGAGATCGACCGCCGGTACGTCAGGCAAGGCGCCATCGACGACGATGATGTCGGGCATATCGGCGGCGCACATCTCCAGCGCGTCCAGTCCGCTGGCGGCCTCGATGACAATCATTTCGGAGCCGCCCAGGATGCGTTTTGCAACCTTCCTGATGACGCTTGAATCGTCGACGAACATGCAGCGTTTCATTTCCGGGTCCTCTTTGCCTTCTGGCAGTCCGGTAGCGTCGGGGGCATCCAGGACGCACCATAGGCCAATCTGGTAAAGAAGCCGAAAAGGCGTTAGGTAAAATTTTTACAAAGATAGGCAGGTGCCTACTTTTATTCGCGAATGCTTTGGCGCTGCCTGGACGACCAGACGCATCTCAAGTCGATGAGCTGGAATTACAGATTTCAATGTAGAAATACTTCGCTTTATCGGCTGCGCAATCAGGCCGCAGAAAGCACGATTTCTTCCGGCGTCGCGTGGATCGATATCGTCATGCCGGCTTCGCGCGCCAGAAGCAGCGTGTAGTAGGGCTGCACGGAATGCGCGTCGATCGGTTCCTCCGGCTTGTGGCCGGAATGCAGTTCGAGGAATTTCGGCGGCACACGCAGCATCGGGCCAGCCGACGCAAGCGCGAAACGAGGTTCGGTCTCAAGATTTTCCAGCGTCACGGAAAGCTTGCCGCCGCGCGGAATGGCGGCATTGGCGACGAGGATCAGGTTGAGCAGCAGCTTGACCTTGTTCTTGGGCAGCAACGCGCGGGGCCCGTTCCAGGTCAGTTCCGGCTTTTCGTTCTTGAGGAAGGCGATGGCGACCGCTTCGGCATCGCCGGTATCGATCAACATGCCGGCCGAGCCGGCGGCACCAAAGGCGATGCGGGCGAACTGCAGGCGGGCCGAAGCGTTGCGGGCGCTCTGACGGATCAGCTTCATGGCGTCCTCGTCGGCGCCGCCTTCATCAAGCAATTCGAGCCCGTTGTTGATCGCGCCGACCGGCGAGATGATATCGTGGCAGACCCGGCTGCACAAAAGCGCTGCCAGATCGGGTGCGGAAAGGGTGAACAGATCGGCCATCGGCGAAAAATCCCTGCAAAATCTCACAACTCATGGCCGGGCGATCGATCGTCGCCTGCCACACGAATCACACACTCTCTCCTCGGGCTTTCTGAATACACAGCGCCCGTGCGTGCAGCAACAAATCCAAATTGTGGTTGTGGCAAATGGCGTGTTCACGCAGGCTGCCGGCCCCACTTGAGCGACCCCAAACAGCCTTCGAACCGCCATGTTCATGTGGGAGCTTAATGGTTGAAAAAGGATTACGGCATAGTTTGCCCCTAACAGTTACCCTTAACGGCCGGCTAAAAGAGCCGTACGGGGTGCGAGGCGTCGGCGAAGGTGCTCCCTGACGGAGATTGGAAGCATGTTTTCCCGATACTACGACCGGAGCTTTCTCCGTGTCTTCTCAATGGCGGTCACGCTCCTGGGCGTTCTCGTCTTCTCGACTTCAGCCCTGCGGGCCCAGGAATACACCGCTCAGGAGATTGTCGATTCCGGTCACAAGTTCTTCGGCGCGACATCAGGCGGGCTCGCCACAGTCGTCGAGAAGATTTTTGCTTCCTACGGCCTGCCCAACGGCTATCTGCTGGGCGAAGAGGGCTCGGGCGCGCTGATCGGTGGCCTGACCTATGGCGAAGGCACGCTCTACACCAAGAATGCCGGCGACCACAAAGTGTTCTGGCAAGGCCCATCGCTCGGCTGGGATTTCGGCGGCGAGGGGTCGCGGGTGATGATGCTGGTCTACAATCTCGACGATGTGGGCAGCCTCTACAACCGCTATGGCGGCGTCGCCGGTTCGGCCTATGTGGTGGCTGGCGTCGGCTTCAACGTGCTGAAGAACAACAATGTGGTTTTGGTGCCGATCCGCACCGGTGTCGGTGCCCGGCTTGGCGTCAATCTCGGCTATCTGAAGCTTACCGAGCGCGCCACTTGGAATCCGTTCTAAGCTGAAGTCCTTGGCTGTCGTTGCACAAAACCGGGACCGCTTTTGGGTCGACATGCATTAAACTCGTGGCGTTGCGGCAAACCCTTGCCGCAACGCTGGATTTCCGCCATGTCAACGTGGCACAGTCAAAGCGCTCCATGCGCTTTTGGTTTATCTGGTTTGATGCTTACCGGCCACAACGGGTAGTCACTTGGTCCAGTCGGTCCTGTTCTTCGTCCTCGGCTTTCTCTGTGCTGGCTTTCTGGCGCTCATGGTGGCTCCGGCCATATGGCGTCGTGCGGTCACGCTTACACGCAGACGCGTCGAATCCTCGATCCCTCTGACGCAAACCGAAATCCAGGCGGACAAGGATCGCATCCGCGCCGAATACGCCATGACGACGCGCCGCCTGGAAATCAGCGTCAAGGCGTTGCGAGAGAAGACGGCCGAACAACTGGTCGAGATCAATCGCGGTCGCGAGGCCATGAAGGGCCTGGCGGTCGAGCGGACGGACAAGAACCAGGCGCTGACCGAACTGGGTGCGAAGAACGAAGCGCTGCGCCAGCGAGAGGGCGAGTTGCAGCAGCTTTCGGAGCGTCTGAAGGAAACCGAACGCAAGCTGGAAAAGCGTGCACTTGAGCTGCAAAAGCTGGAGCGCATGTATGACGACGCCAGTTTTTCCTCGAGCAGCCGGCAGATCGAACTCGTGGCGCGAGAGTCCGAAATGCAGAAGCTCGCCAGTGACATTGCGATGCTGCGCGGCCAGCGCAAGGAAGCCGACAGGCGCGGCCAGGAAATCGCGGCCGAAAGCAAGGCCGCGCGGGAGGCCCTGAAAGCCGAGAAGAAAAGGACCGCCGAACTCGACAAGAAGGTCGAACGGCTGCTGGCCACACTTGCCGATCGCGAAGACAAACTCGACCGCCGCGAAAAGGAACTGGCACGCATGCGCGAAAGATCGAAATCCGAAGACAGCGCGCCAGCCTTGCGGCTGGTCGGCAAAGGCGGCGATGTCGCCAGGAGTGATGATTTGGACAAGGCAATCGCCAAGCTCGACAGTGACCGTGAGCAGCTCGAGGCGAGGCTGACGGCGCTGGCGCGCGAGAACAAGCGGCTGAAGGCCGACCTCACCGCACTGGCCGCGTCCAAGGCCACGGACAGCAGCTCCGCCTTGCGCGAGCAGATGAACGCGCTGGCGGCGGAGGTCGTCCATCTGACGGCGAAGCTCGAGGGGCCTGGTTCGCCGATCGCCAAGGCATTGGCAGTACCGTCGGACGCCCGCTCCGGCAACGGTGACCGCAGTCTTGCCGACCGCGTGCGCGCGCTGCAGAAGGCTGACGCGACAAGCTGAATCAGGCCTCCTTAGAGCATTTCACCGTTTCACGGAAACGGCGAAATGCCCTAACTCTTTGCTTTGACGCAATTCTGGACGGAAAACCGCTTCACACTTTTCCTGGAATTGCTCTGGCCGAAAAATGATGCAGCGCAATGGCTGAAGCCGCGGCGACATTCAGGCTGTCGAAGCCTTCCGCCATGGTGATCCGCACGTCGTGCAGGCTTGCGAGCAGGTCGTCCGGCAAGCCTTCGCCCTCGGTGCCGAGATAGAGCGCCAGGCGCTTGCTGCGCTGCGCATCGCGGATGTCGGTCTTCCCGCGTGGCGACAGCGCGAATTGATCGAAGCCACGTCGGGCGAGCATCGTCGTGAAGCCGGCGGTGTCGGAGAACGATGCGAAAGGGATCTTGAGCGCGGCGCCGACCGAAACGCGGATCGCTTTGCGATAGAGCGGGTCGCAGCATGTCGCATCCAGCAGGACCGCGTCAGCGCCAAAGGCGGCGGCATTGCGGAAGATCGAGCCCACATTGTCATGGTTGGCGATGCCGACGAGCACCACGACCAGCGCCCGAGGCGGCAAGCCGTCGAGCAGGTCTTCGGCCGGCTGCGGCTCTCCCTTGCGGCCAATGGCCAGGATGCCGCGATGCATATGAAATCCGGCGATAGCGTCCATCACCGCGCTGGTGGCGACATAGACCGGGAGGTCGGCGGGCGCCTTGCTCAGGATGTTGTCGAGACCTGCCAGCCGGTTTTCCAGGACCAGGATCGATTCGGCGGCAAAGCGCCCGGTCGAGAGCAGCAGGTCGAGCACCACCTTGCCTTCGGCGACGAAGCGGCCTTGCCGGCCGGCGAGGTCACGCTCGCGAATGTCGAGATACGCAGCGACGCGCGGATCTTGCGGGTCGTCGATGCGAATGGGATCCATGCATTCCTCGCGACCGTCGCATCGGCCCGAAAATCCGGACCGCTTCCCGGCGCTCACCTGGTTTGGAAAGCACGATGCGACGATTCGGGACAATCAGCCAGCTTTATGCGCCCCGGATGGGCGCATGTCGCTCTGAAAACGCCGGCGAGATCGGCGCTATGTGGTCAGGTTCCAGCACGGCGCAAACGGTGCGCCATCTGGGACAGATCATCCTTGCCGCTGCCGAAAATGCCGTCCAGCATGACAAGCAGTTCTCGCACGGCGTCGGATTTGCAGGAGTAGTAGATCATCTGCCGGTCGCGGCGGGTCTCGACTAGGGCGAGCGCCCGCAACTTGGCGAGG
>NZ_RZQY01001120.1:0-993 GCF_003998575.1 Mesorhizobium sp. M7A.F.Ca.CA.001.10.2.1
GCGCTGCGCGCATATCACCGAGAACGGCAAGAAGGGCTATGTCTGCATGCCGGGGCCGGCGACATGTTCCTGGCCGCGTCTGAGCGCCCAGCAGTCTTCCGGCGCGAATTGCGTGGCGCTCGAGCGGACGTCGCCCCAATGCGCCATCTCTTCCACCAGATTGCGCGACGCGCTGGTCAAGTGGACGGTTCCGCTCAAACCACCGAGGAACTCGGCCATGGCGGTGCCGACCACCGAGAACGCTTCCGGGAAGGTGACGCAGGCCTGCAGCAGTTCGCCAAGCTTCACCAGACGGGTCGTGGTTTCGGACTTTTCGTGCAGTTCACGGTTGAGGAGTGCCAGCTGATCGGCACGCTCGTTGACCACTCCCTCCGCACGGCGCAGCTCGCTGATGTCGTTGAGCGTAAGGACGAGGCCGCCTTCGGATCGGCTGAGCGGACCGCAACTGGCGATGACCGGCAGGTGCGAGCCGTCGGATCTGGCCAGGCGCACTTCGCCCTGCTGCTGGCGGCCCGTGGCTAGCGCCATTTCGATGGGAGAAGCGCCGGCGGCGAACGCGCCGCCTCTGGGATCGCGAATGGTCAGCACCGAATCCCATTGCTGCCCGACGATCTTGTCGGCACGCCGCCCGATCATCATTGCCGCCGCCGGATTGGCGCTGGCGATGCGGCCGTCCCCGTCTAGAACCGCGATGCCTTCGGCAGCCGTCTCGACGATGTCCTCGACATGCGCACGCGCCGACGCAAGCTGGTCCGCCATCGTGTTGAAGCCATCGGCCAGCTGCCCGAATTCATCGTTGCGGGCGTGGCTGATGCGCGTCATGGCATTGCCTTTCGCCAGCGCTTCCATGCCGCGCATCATGTCCCCGAGGCCAGAGCTGAAACGGCGGAGCAGCTGCCATGCAAAGCCGACCGCGACCAGCACGGCGGCCGCCGCGCTGAGGCCAACCAGCCGGAGCAGGCTGTCGGTGCTTTGTTCGGCGGCATGCAGAAC
>NZ_RZQY01001121.1:0-992 GCF_003998575.1 Mesorhizobium sp. M7A.F.Ca.CA.001.10.2.1
TATTTCGTCCGGCCATGATGATGCCTTGGCCGGCGTCACCATCATTGTCTGCGCCTCCTGCCGCAATGAGACCGGCTCCGACGCCCATCCCCGCGCCGGCGAATTGCTGGCGGAGGATACGCGCCGCGCCGCATCTGGCGACGACATCCGCATCCGCAGCGTCGAATGCCTTGGCAATTGCAAGCGGCGCCTCAGCGCCGCCATCCTGCGCGACGGCTGCTGGAGCTATGTCTTTGGCGACCTGACCGAGACCAGCGGCGCCGACCTCGTCACCGGAGCCAAGCTTTTCGCCACCTCGACCGACGGTCTCATTCCCTGGCGTGGCCGTCCCGATAGCCTGAAGCGCGGCCTCGTTGCCCGCATCCCTCCCCTCGACATGCTGAAGGACTGACCATGACTGCCCCAGATTCGCCTGCGAACCTCTCCCGCGTTCCCTGCACCGTCGTCACCGGCTTCCTCGGCGCCGGCAAGACGACGCTGGTCCGCCATCTCCTGGAAAACGCCGGCGGCAAGCGCATTGCCATCATCGTCAACGAATTCGGCGACATCGGCATTGACGGCGAGATCCTGAAGGGCTGCGGCATCGACACCTGTCCGGAGGAAAATATCGTCGAACTGGCCAATGGCTGCATCTGCTGCACCGTCGCCGACGATTTCGTCCCGGCGCTCGACCGTATTCTCGCGCTGACGCCGAGGGTCGACCACATCCTGATCGAGACATCGGGCCTGGCGCTGCCCAAGCCGCTGGTCCAGGCCTTTCAATGGCCGAGCGTGAAGAGCCGCGTCACAGTCGACGGCGTCATCGCCGTGGTCGACGGGCCGGCATTGGCCGAGGGCCGCGTCGCCAACGACATGGACGCCCTGCAGGCGCAGCGCGCCGGGGACGAGACGCTCGACCATGACGATCCGGTGGAAGAAGTGTTCGAGGACCAGATCGCCTGTGCCGACCTGATCATCCTGTCGAAAAGCGACCTGATGGACGCCGCCGGTAC
>NZ_RZQY01001122.1:0-988 GCF_003998575.1 Mesorhizobium sp. M7A.F.Ca.CA.001.10.2.1
CCTCTGATCCTGGAGGCCTTCGTGCCGTTCGAGCGCGAGATATCGGTGATCGCGGCGCGTGGGCTGGACGGTGCGGTTGTCGCTTACGATCCAGCCGAGAATATCCATCGCAACGGCATTCTCCACACATCGACCTTGCCGGCCGCCATTATGCCGGAGACGGCGGAAGCGGCCCGAACGGCCGCATCGAAGATCCTGTCGGCGCTGAACTATGTCGGCGTCATCGGCGTCGAGTTCTTCGTGCTGGCGGACGGCTCGCTGCTGGCCAACGAGATCGCGCCGCGCGTGCACAATTCCGGCCATTGGACGGAAGCCGCCTGTATCGTCTCGCAGTTCGAGCAGCATATCCGCGCCATCGCCGGCCTGCCGCTCGGCGCCCCGGACCGCCATTCCGACTGTGTGATGGAAAACCTGATCGGCGACGATGTGCTGCGCGTCCCGGAGCTTCTCGCCGAGCCCGATCTGATGCTGCATCTCTACGGCAAGGCCGAAGCGCGGCTCGGCCGCAAGATGGGGCATTTCACTCGGATCAGCCGTCGCGCCTCATAGGGTTGCCTACTGCAAATCGTCGCTCTCGTCCTCGCCTGGATTGGCGCAACTCACATCGCCTTCCTCGCAATTGGCCGCGGCAGCGAGCTGCTTGATGCGATCATTGGTCAATCTGGTCAGGCATTGCGATACTGCCATCGGATGGATCGAGCCGCCTTGACTGGCGGCGGTGGAATGCGCGCATTCGGCATCGCGAAAAGTGATCCAGGCGCGCTGCGCCACCTGCAGCAATCTCTTGCCGCCGGCGTCATCCGAGCTGGTAAGGTCCTGATAGGCCTTGTTGAGCTTGGCGTCGGCCGCCTGATAGTCTTCGCCGGCACAGATGTTCATCATCTGCTGGCTATCGTCGCTGCGGTCGCATTCCTGCGCGCGAGCAACCGAAGCTGCCGCCAGCAGGACAAGGCAGGCGGACAGGAACATTCGGCGCATGGTTCTCTCC
>NZ_RZQY01001123.1:0-986 GCF_003998575.1 Mesorhizobium sp. M7A.F.Ca.CA.001.10.2.1
GCGCGGGGGCAGCGTCGGATCGTGGTAGTCGGCGCGGCGGTCGGCGGAGCGGCCGCGATCCGGGGCGAGGGCGATGGTGACGTTGCCGAAGGTGGTGGCGCGGAAGGGGAAACTTCGGCGCGAGGCGCCCCCCTCTGTCCTGCCGGACAGAGGGGGGCGCCTCGCGCAGACCCGTCTCATCTTCCACCTTCCCCCAAGCGGCTTCGACCGCAGCGATTGCCGCAGTCGGCAACTCCGTCGAGAAGGCAATGTAGTTATCTAAGGCCAATCCAGTATCGCTGGCTTCCAGCAAATCCAGCAACCCACGCGGCGTCTCCGGAATTCCCTCAACACCATAATCCTGTCCCTTCAGGTCATGCAGAATGGCCAGCACGCTGGACGGCACGTCGAGGCCGACGGCATAGCCGGTGCGGCCGGGGGCGCTGGGATAATCCGGCATCAGGATCGCCAGCTTGCGCTCGGCGCGGGGCGTCTCCTGCAGGCGGATAAAGGCCGCGACGCGGTCAGCCACTTGCGCCACGCGATCCGGTTCCGGCCGGTTGGCGAAAGCGCGGTGGCCAAGTGCTGGATCGATCTCGCTCTCGCCCTTGAAGGAAATGGCGCCGGCCAGGATGCGGCCGTCGAGCTCGGGCAGCACGACATGCATGGCAAGGTCGGCGGGCGCCAGGCCGCGCTGGTTGCTCTCCCAGATGTCGCGGCGGGTGGTGGCGACGATGACCTGGAAGACCGGCACGCCGGCGCGGTCGAACAAGGTCTCATTGCCCGGTTCGGCACCGGACGCGAAAGCGGTAGCGGTGACGATGGCGGCGGGTTTCAGTGAGGCGAGTGCTGTTTCCACGAAGGCCAGGGATGCCGGGTCCTTGAGGGTGGAGACGAAGATGGGGACCGGGTTGATGCCGCGCTGTCGCAGAGCTTCAAAAAGTGCGTCGATTGGCGCGACATCGGCGGCCAGCAGCATCGAGCGGTAGAACAGGATAGGCACGACC
>NZ_RZQY01001124.1:0-984 GCF_003998575.1 Mesorhizobium sp. M7A.F.Ca.CA.001.10.2.1
TCCTTACAAGCGGTCCTGGATGGCGCGGCTGGAGCGCTGGGCCGAAGAACGGCTGAGACTTGAGGAGGCCCTGGTGCTCGCCGGCGACTACAACGTGATTCCCGAGCGGATCGACGCGCGGTTTCCGGAGAACTGGCTGGGCGACGCCCTGTTCCAGCCGCAGACGCGACAAGCCTTCCGCCGGCTGCTCAACCTTGGTTTCACCGAGGCGGTGCGCGCGGTCACCGACGCGCACGACACCTACACGTTCTGGGACTATCAGGCCGGCGCCTGGCAGAAGAACAACGGCATCCGCATCGACCACCTGCTTTTGTCGCCGGAAGCCGCCAACCGGTTTTCTTCCGCGTCGATCGAAAAGCACGTGCGCGCCTGGGAAAAACCGTCCGATCACGTCCCGGTGGCGATCGATCTCGCGCTTCAGCCGGCCTGAGAGAACCTCGCCGGGCACGCAGGCGCTGGACCTCATATCGCCACATTTCGCGCCGTTCATTGCGGTCCAGCATGGCGGCTGGGGTTCCATGAGCACACGATTTCATCTTTGTCCGATCGGCCTGGCATTTGCCATGGCCGCTCCCGGTGCGGCATTTGCCGACCAGGAATGCTTGGCCAATGGAAAATCCTACCAGCTTGGCCAGGTCGCCTGCCTGACGGTTGCCGACCGGAGCCATCTGGCCCGCTGCGACATGGTGCTCAACAACACATCGTGGACGAAGATCGGGGATAGCTGCCCGGAAAACACCTTGGCGCCACACCCCCATGTCACGCCGATCTCGACGCCGGCGCCCAGCATGGTGCCGACGGAGCCGATCGAGAACTGATCGCGATCGAAATCGAGTGCTGCTGGTGAAGCTGACGCAGCCGCGAGACTACTGGTCCGCGTTGTTGCCCTTGGTGAGGATATCATCGGCCAGCGAGATGGCGGTGCGGCGGTCGGCCTCGCCGGCGGTGGCAAATGCCTCTTCCTGCATGCCGCGGATCCAGGGC
>NZ_RZQY01001125.1:0-983 GCF_003998575.1 Mesorhizobium sp. M7A.F.Ca.CA.001.10.2.1
GCACCAGACCGAGACTCGCCCGCTCAGCCTCGCTCATCAGTGTCGGGTCGCCGGTGACCAAAGGCGGCGACGGCAGGCCCGCCTTCAGCCCTTCCAGCCCGGCGCGGATGATCGCCGCCAGCGACAGATAGGGATTGCCGGTGGCGTCAGCGGCCCGGTATTCGATGTTGTATTGCCGCGCCGGATCGCGTCCGCCGATCGTCACAGTCGGGCAGATGCGCAGCGACGCCTCGCGGTCGCGGTCGGCGAGCCAGGTATAGGACGAACTCCAGCTGTGCGGCTTCAGCCGGTAGAAGGACGACACGCTCGACGCCGTCATCGCGGTCATTCCAGGCAGATGGCGCAGCACGCCGGCACAGAAGGCGCCGGCTTTGGCGGAAAGACCTCCGGGCTGCGTTGGATCGTATGTCACCGGCTTGCCGGCCTCGTCGACAAAGCTGAAATGGATGTGGACGCCGTTGCCGACGGCAGTTGGCGCGGTTTTGGGCGCGAAGCTCGCACGCCAGCCGGCATTGCGCGCCAATTCGCGCGTGATTTCGCGGATGGCGACGGCGCGGTCCGCCGCCGTCAGCGCGTCCGCCGGCTCGTGCGTCACCTCGAACTGCTCGTCGCCGAATTCGGCGATGACCACCTCGGGAGCGACTCCGGCTTCCTCGAGCGCCGCCATCAGGTTGGGCGCGAAGGGGTCCGTGCGGCGCAATGCGGCGAAAGACATCGAATGCGCCGGCGCGAAGCCGCCGTCGGCGACATTGAATTCATGCTCGAAGGCGGCGATGACCGACAGGCCGGTTGCGGCTTTCAAATCGGCCAGCGCCTCTTTGAGCATCGTGCGGGTGCAGCCGAGCCATGGGCTGCCATCGAGCTCGACGATGTCGCCGGCGACCATGTCGAACGGCGTCGCCGATCCGGTACGTGTCGTGCGAAAGCGCGCCTTGAGATCGGGGATAAGCCGCAGGTCGCCCGACGAGCCCCAGGGGTTGGGA
>NZ_RZQY01001126.1:0-977 GCF_003998575.1 Mesorhizobium sp. M7A.F.Ca.CA.001.10.2.1
GCCGCGTTGAGCTTGTCGCGCAGGGCCGTGTCTTCCAGGCGCACGGCAATGCCGGCTTGCGTTTCGGTGCCCTTGACGTCGCCGACCAGCTTGCAGCAGCCGTCGCTTGCCTTCTTCAGCCAGTCCATCAGCACGAACTTGTCCGAGATCACGGCGTCAAGACGACCGTTGGTCAGGTCGGTGATCGCCTCTTCCTGGGTCGGATAGAGCTTTGCCTCCGCGCCTGCCTTGCCATACTCATTCTGGGCATAGTCGGCCTGCGTGGTCGAAGCCTGGGCGCCGACCGTCTTGCCGGCCAGTGCCGGTGGTTCGGTCGAGGTGAGATCGCTGTCCTTCGGCGCCACCAGAGCCAGCGGTGTCGTATAATATTTGTTGGTGAAGGCGACCTGCTTCTTGCGCTCCTCGGTGATGCTCATCGAGGCGATGATGGCGTCGAATTTCTTCGCCTGCAAGGCGGGAATGATGCCGTCCCAGTCCTGCGTGACGATCTCGCACTCGACCTTCATCTGCGCGCATAGTGCATTGGCGATGTCGATGTCGAAGCCTTCGACCTTGCCGTCAGCGGTAATGGTGTTGAACGGCGGATAGGCGCCCTCCGTGCCGATCTTGATTTTTTCAGCTGCCTGCGCCGACAAAGAGCCGGCAGCCATCACCAGCATGGCAGCGCCCGCTGCCGATACGATCCATTTTGAAATCTGCATTTTCTTGGTTCCCCTTGAACGCCGGCATCTTGACGGGCGGCAAGGCAGCCAAGCATGGCGCGCCGGTACAGGCAAGTATTTTGCCTTGGGGCAATGAGGTCAGCGCGCGGCGCGGAAATGCTTGGACAGCTTCAGGCCCTGCGCCTGGTAGTTGGAGCCGAGATCGGTGCCGTAGAGGGCCTGCGGCCGCTTCAGCATGTGTTCGTAGACCAGCCGGCCGACGATCTGGCCATGGTCGAGAATGAACGGCACTTCGTGGCTGCGCACTTCCAGCAC
>NZ_RZQY01001127.1:0-977 GCF_003998575.1 Mesorhizobium sp. M7A.F.Ca.CA.001.10.2.1
ATCCCGGCCTGATGAATGAGCGGTTGAGTTCTCCTATCCAGAAGAATCAGGACACGGCCGACAAGGTCCTGCTGTCCATACTACTGCTCGCCATCTTTGGTTCGCAGATATTCATGGGATTCGACGTCCGTTTCGGCTGGTCCGTGGTTCCCGTCTGGGTGCAGGTGGTCGGCGCGCTCGTCCTGCTGCTCGGAATCTGGATCTGCTATCTGACGATGCTGGAGAACAGTTTCGCGGCGCCCGTGGTGAAGATCCAGGATGAACGCGGACAACGTGTGATCTCCACGGGGCCTTACAGCTACGTCCGCCATCCGATGTACGCCGGCGCCATTCTTTTCTTCGCCGGCACTGCACTTCTGCTTGGTTCCTGGTGGGGGCTGGCGTCGGTACTCGTGATCGTCGTTCTCCTGGCCATCCGCACCTTCATTGAAGAGAAGACGCTTCGCACCGGCCTGCGCGGCTATGACGACTATGTGGCCCGGGTCCGTTACCGCCTGATCCCATTGGTTTGGTAGCAGGCGCTCAGGCGGAAACACCTGCCGCCTTTGCCCGCGCCAGAAGCCGCTCGGCTAGCCGCAGGTGCGGTCGGTCGAACATCTTGCCGTCAATGCCGACGACGCCGGGATTTCCCGCTGCCGCGAACGCGGCGACGATTGCTGCCGATTGTCTCACGGCCTCGGCCGACGGCGTGAAGGCGGCGTTGATGACCGGCACCTGGTCGGGATGGATCGCCATCTTGCCGGTGAAGCCATCGCGCTCGGCCTCCGTGCATTCCACTTCGAAGGCCGCTATGTCGCGAAAATTCGGGAAGACGGTGTCGATCGCCGCGACCTCCGCCGCACCGGCGGCAAGTATGGTCATTGTGCGAGCGTGGCGGAACACGTCCGTGTAGCGGCCATGCTCGTCGCGGACGCTGCGCGCGCCGATCGCCGCCGACAGGTCTTCAGCGCCCCAGGTGAGGCCGGCAAGCCGCGCAC
>NZ_RZQY01001128.1:0-977 GCF_003998575.1 Mesorhizobium sp. M7A.F.Ca.CA.001.10.2.1
GCGCTGCCGCCGGTGTTGCCGCTTCCGGCGATCGTGAACCTTGGCGGCGACGCCGGAAGCGGCAACACCGGCGGCAGCGCCAACGCGGTTGCGTCTGGCACCAGCGACATCACGACGACGGGCGACTTTTCCTACGGCATCTTTTCCAACGCCAGCGGCGGCAATGGCGGCCAGGGCGGTGACAACATCGTCAGTCTCGGCGTCGATGCTGGTGACGGCGGGGGTGGCGCTTCCGGCGGCACCGCATCGGCAAGCAACGCAGGCACGGTGGAAACATCGGGATTGGCTTCTTATGGCATGCTGGTGCGGTCGGCAGGTGGTGTGGGTGGCAATGGCGCCGATGGCGTCGGGGTCGTCAGCGGCGGCGGCAATGGCGGCGGCGCCACTTTGGGCGGAAATGCCACGGGCAGCAATTCGGGCGGCATCATAACGCATGGTGATTTCGCCAGCGGCATGGCCGTACAGTCGGTCGGCGGCGGCGGTGGTGGCGGCGGCGACGCCTTCGGCCTGTTCGGCGGCGGTGGCACCGGCGGCGCAGGCAATGATGGCGCCAATGCAACCGGTACCAACACCGGCAACATCACCACCAATGGTCGGGGTGCTATTGGCATGCTGGTCGAATCGATCGGTGGCGGCGGCGGCGATGGCGGCGGCGCAGCCGGCATCGTGTCGATCGGCGGCACAGCCGGCGGCGGCGGCAAGGGCGGGACTGTCATCGCCAATGTCGGCGGCACGATAACAACTGGCGCTGACGGCAGCGGCGACGGCGCGCATGGCGTTCTGGCTCAGTCGGTCGGTGGTGGTGGCGGCAATGGCGGCTTTGCCCTGTCGGTCGCCCCGGCAGTCGCTGTCGCGATCGGCGGCGGCGGCGGAACCGGCGGCAATGCCGGAGCCGTCAACGTCAACCAGGCCGCGACCGGTCCGACGGTCGACACCAACGGTCGTTCGGCCATCGGCATCCTCGCACAGTCTGTGGG
>NZ_RZQY01001129.1:0-975 GCF_003998575.1 Mesorhizobium sp. M7A.F.Ca.CA.001.10.2.1
GCTTCCATCCAGCGCGCCAAGAAAGCGATCATGGCCATGGCCGCTGACGGCTAGCCCAGACCGGCTAATTACGGCAGCTGGGCAAGCAAGGTGGCGAACACCGGTGTCAGTTCAGCGATGGGGTTTGCCTTGGCGCAGGCCTGAACGATGCGGTCGTGGCGAATATCCGCCGCCAATATCGCGATCTCCAGCATATCCGGCTCCGGTGCACCGTCGCTGCCGGTGGTCGCCAGGCCGCAGGCCAAAGCGAGCGGCGCCAGGCAGCTTATGTCGAGCGCCCGGCCGGCAATCGCGGCCGGCGTTTCCGGCACGGTCTCGGCAAAGCGAACTGGACGCTGGCTGAGGCACTCGACCAGCAGCGCCGAACAGATCGCCGCGATTGCCTGCAGTCCGGCGCCTGGCGTGGCCAAGGCGGCCAGGAGGTCGCCATGCCGCTTGCGCATCGTGGCATGGACGGCCGCGAAATCGGCTTCGTGGATGCGGGCATTGTCGATGTTCAGGCCGGCAAGCACCGCCTTGGTCAGATAATACATATCGCGCCGGAACAGGCGCTCCGCGCTCAGCTGGCGATCCTCGTTGCCGATCGGGAAATAGGTGCCGAGGCCCTTTACCGTCGTGCCGTCCACCTTGATCGGGCGCTCATGCGGGACGAAAGCTTCAGCGATCGACAGCGCCTCGTCGACGGCACTGGCGGCATGGCTGAGCAGGCCTTCGATGCCCTTGCCCGGAAACGGCGGCAGATGGCTGGTTGCTTCGCGCAGGATGCTGGCATCGCCGCTGCCGTCATGGCGGCTCTGGCGGATGATTTCGCGGACTTCCCGCAGCCGATCCTTCAGATTGACGCGGACATCTTCGGAGATTTGTCGGAGCATCGCAGATCGCCTTGAAATTTGCTGCGGATAGCCGCCAACCGGGGCAGCCGCCACTCTCTACATTGTTCCTATCGATTGGTAGATCAATAGGCGATACTAGACC
>NZ_RZQY01000112.1:0-7814 GCF_003998575.1 Mesorhizobium sp. M7A.F.Ca.CA.001.10.2.1
CGGCATTGCGGAACGGCTGCGGCAGCTCACCGATCGGCAGACGGAAATCCTGCGGCTGGTGGCGGAGGGGCTGAGCAACAAGGAAGTCGCCTTGCGGCTTGAGCTGCAGGAGAAGACCGTCAAGCATCACATGACCGGGGTGCTGTCGAAGCTCAATGTGCGAAACCGCACCGAAGCAGCCTTGATGATGCGTGAGTTGCGCGACCGCGACAGGCCTTCCTAAAGCAACGAGAGCATGATGCCGAAAGGTGTGAAGCGGTTTTCGGAAGACATCATGCTCTATCTCTTTGATTTAGAGGCGGATTTAGATTTCAGGCCGATTTCGACCTGAAATCATCCGGCTCTAGGGGAATTCGCAGCGGTTTCCGTCCTGGATTGCGCAAAACAACGATTGCAAGGTTGCGTGCCTCCGCAAGGTGCGGACCGCGCAAAAGCGCGTCGCGCCTCGGGGACCGGGGCGGCACCGCCAAAAACGAGGTCACCTCCGCCGGGGGGCGGCGGAGGTGACGTGCAAAGCTGACCGTTGCCTGTTGGCCAGCTTCACAAGGCCTTGAGACGATCGGCATCGGCCGGCGTGGCCTGGCGGTCGATGATCGTGCGACCGAGCGCGTCCTTCATGCTGAAACGTCCGTTCTCAAGCTTTTCCGTTATGCCGTCGGGATGCCGGACCGTGATCTTGTTGCCGGTCACGTCGACCTTGTCACCGGTCTTTGCATTGACATGGCTTCCGCTCTTACCCTGATTGGATCCCGATTTGCCGCTATTGCCGCTGTTGCCATTCCCGCTATTCCCGCCGCTGTTCCCTCCATTGCCGCCGCCGGAATTGCCGCCGTTGCCGCCGCCACCACCGCTGTTACCGCCACCCTTGGCGTATGCGCTGGCGGTGTGAATGCCGGGAACGGAGCCCTCCAGGACAATTTGGTAGGGAGCAATCGTCAACGCCAGCGCCGCTGCCGATTTGAGCGCCAGCCGGCAGCAACGGGTCGTGACCGATCTGTGCATTTTGATCTCCGACGACTGAGCCCGGCGCGCCCCACCCCAACGTTGCAGTGCAACAACATTGCCGAAAGACGCGGGGTCCGGAAGCGACCTCCGACCGTTGCGGTTGTCAACTAGGACCTTTGAAAGCGCAAGATTGGACTAAAGTCCCAAGCGTATGCTACATTAGCTTTGCATGAACGGCGCCGCGACCGCCATCGCTAAATGGGAGACTCGCTTTCCCTACGCCTGACGACGGCAGACGCCGAACATCAAGTCACCTCCGCCGGGGGCGGCGGAGGTGACTTTGTCGAGCCGGCCGTTTGCAACGACTGACCCCATGGATGCGCGGCGAAACATGCCGCCGAAGGTCTCCTTCCTCTCGAAAAGACGATTCCGGAGCAGTTCACGGCCTTCGGGAATGCTGAGCCAGCGCTGCGCGTAATGCCTGTCGCGCCTGAAAGGTCTCCCGATGTCACGAAAATGTGACCCGGCGATTATAAGGGGGGTCAAACAGGTACCCCACGCTCCAGCCAACCCGACAGCCAGAGGCAAGCCACCATGACTGACCTTCGCTCCGCCGACACCCGATTCCGCACCAGCCTGCTCGAGGAAAACGACGGCCCGGCCATCAACGCCTCCGACAACCGCACCATGGGCGAGATCATCGCCGCGCGGTTCTCGCGCCGCGGCTTCCTCAAGGGCTCGCTGGCCGTCTCGGCCATCGCCGCCACCGTCAGCCCGCTGGCGCTGATCAGCGCCGACGAGGCCAGGGCCGCGGAAGGCTCGGCCTTCGCGTTCGACGAACTTGAGGCCGGCATCGACGACAAGCACCATGTCGCGTCGGGTTACGATGCCGATGTCCTGCTGCGCTGGGGCGATCCGTTGTTTGCCGATTCGCCCGACTTCGACCCGACGAAACAGTCGGCCGAGGCCCAGGCGAAACAGTTCGGCTACAACAATGACTATGTCGGCTACATCCCGATCGACGGCTCGGCCGAACATGGCCTGCTGGTGGTCAACCACGAATACACCAATCCGCATCTGATGTTCCCGGGCATCGTAAAGATCGTCGAGAAGGACGGCAAGAAGTCGGCAGAAGTCGCACCCCTCTCGAAGGAGCAGGTCGATGTCGAGATGGCCGCCCATGGCGGCACCATCGTCGAGATCCGCAAGGACGGTGGCAAATGGCAGGTGGTGCGCGACGGCAAGCTCAATCGCCGCATCACCGCCAACACCGAAATGGCGCTGTCCGGCCCCGTTGCCGGCCATGACCGCGTCAAGACCAAAGCCGATCCGTCCGGCACCAAGGTTTTCGGCACCGTCAACAATTGCGCCGGCGGCGTCACGCCCTGGGGCACCTATGTGATGGCCGAGGAGAACATCCATGGCTATTTTTCCGGCGAGCTGCCGGAAGACCACAAGGAAGCCGCGAACTACAAGCGTCTCGGCATTCCCGAAGGCGCCTATGAATGGGCGGCGCATTACGAGCGTTTCGACCTCGCCAAGGAACCCAACGAAGCCAACCGCTTCGGCTGGATCGTCGAGGTCGATGTCAACGACCCGACCTCGACGCCGAGGAAGCGCACCGCCATGGGCCGCTTCAAGCATGAGGGCGCCGAATCGATCGTCGCCAAGGACGGCCGCGTCGTCTTCTATCTCGGTGACGACGAGCGCTTCGACTATGTCTACAAGTTCGTGACCAGGGCCGCGTTCAATCCGAACGACCGTGCCGCCAACAAGGACCTGCTCGACGATGGCACGCTGCATGTCGCCAGGTTCGCCGAAGACGGCACGGTCGAATGGCTGCCGATCGTGTTCGGCCAGGGGCCGCTGACGGCTGAAAACGGTTTCACTGGCCAGGCCGACGTGCTGATCGAGACGCGCCGCGCCGCCGACCTGCTCGGCGCCACCAAGATGGACCGCCCGGAAGACATTCAGCCCAATGGCGTCAACGGCAAGGTCTATGTCATGCTGACCAACAATTCGAAGCGCAAGGCCGACCAGGTCGACGCCGCCAACCCGCGCGCCGAAAACGCCTTCGGCCACATCATCGAGATCGCCGAGGACGGCGGTGATTTCACGGCCGCCAAGGGCAAGTGGGAAGTGCTGCTGAAATGCGGCGATCCCTCGGTTGCCGATGTCGGTGCCACCTTCTCGACGGCAACGACGGCCAATGGCTGGTTCGGCATGCCCGACAATTGCGCGGTCGATTCGGCCGGGCGTCTCTGGGTCGCGACCGACGGCCAGGGTCCGAAAGCCACCGGCCGCACCGATGGCTTATGGGCGGTGGACACGGAGGGGCGGCGCGGGCGACCTCGAAACTATCCTTCCGCGTGCCGATCGGCGCCGAAATGTGCGGTCCGCTGTTTGCGCCCGACGACCAGACCGCCTTCGTCGCCGTCCAGCATCCGGGCGACGGCGGAGAGGACTGGGAAGCGTTCGGGCGCCCGTCCTACTATGAGGACCTGTCGACGCGTTGGCCCGACTTCAAGCCCGACATGCCGGTGCGGCCGTCGGTCGTCGCCATCACCAAACAGGGCGGCGGCAAGATCGCGGTCTGATTGCCCACTCGCATGGGCAGCAGCGGAGCAGAATTTGCGCCGCTGCTGCGCCTTGAGCCGCGGCATGTATCCCTTGGGCTGCGGAGCAGCTCCTGGGGTCTGCGCCGCGTCGCTTCGCCCCTTGCTCCGCCCCAGGATGGCGAGGCGACGGGGGGAAGTCGGTCAAGCCTCGGGAAAGATTGGCAATTTAAACATGGCGCTCTAGGTCTTTATCAGGAGATCGCCATGTCGAAGTCCGTCTATGACCGTGGCTTGCTCAAGCCAGCCGATATCGCCAAGCTGCAGCGCGTGTTCGACGAGGCCTGCCGGCGGCGCGAGGCACATCCCGATTCCGCCGACGCGCGGGAAATCGCGCTTAACCTGCTCGCCTTGCACAATGCCGGCATGGTGGAAGAGGACATGCTGATGGAAGCCGTCGGTTTCCGGCGGCTGGAACCGAAATCAGCGTGATGCGCTGGATTGGTGCGAGGCCGACCTTGCAATTCGTTTGGCGATCGCCTTGGCCAGGATGCCGGCATTGGCGAAGCAGCCGCGAATGCTTGGCCGCATGCCGGTGAACCACAGACCGGGCAATTTTGGATCGGCTTCGCCACCGTTGAAGAGCGGAACGCCCTTGGCGTCGAGCACGCCGAGCTTGCCGACCATGGGCTCCAGCCCCGTGCGGTAGCCTGTCGCGGCAATGACGATGTCGGGATGGATCAGGCTGCCATTGGCCAGGATCACGCCATCGCGGGTGAATTCCCGTATGCCCGGCACGACGGTGATCTTGCCGGCCTTGATGGCGCCGACGGCGCCGTCGTCGGCGGCGATCGCGGTGTAATCCGAGCTCAGGCGGCTGGCGCCGCCCGCAGGCGCGGGCGGCAGACCGAATTTGGTCAGGTCGCCGAAAACCAGCCGCTGCGTTGCCGCCATCACCGCATCGGCGAGCCGCAACGGCAAGCGCGCCATGATCGGCGAAAGCCGGTGCACGGCGATCTTGCAGATGCGCTTGGGCAGCAGGGCGGGACCGTTGCGGGCCGACAGCCAGATGGCGGCCGTGTCTATGCCGGCCAGATGATTGAGCGCATCGAAGCCCGAATTGCCGGCGCCGACGACCAGCACTTTTTGGCCCGCATAGGCTTGCGCGTCACCAAAATCCGCCGAATGGATGATGCGCCCGACGAAATCCCTCATGCCTTTCCATTCGGGCGTGAACGGCTGCCTGTCGCGGCCGGTAGCGATGACGACATTGCGGGCCAAGCGCGGTCCGGCGCTGGTGCGCAATGCCCAGTGATCGCCCTTGAAGATGATCTCTTCGACCGCGACGCCAAACTGCACCGGCAGCCGGTTCTCCTTCTGGAAATCGTTCATGTGGCGGATGACGACCATTCTTTGCGGAAAGGCGGGCGTGCCAGGGGGAAAGGCGAGACCAGGCAGCGAAGAAAGATCGCGATGGGTGTTGAGATGCAATTGCTGGTGGCGCCGGTGCCAGGGCTCGGCCAGCCGGCTTTCCTTTTCCAGGATCGCCGTAGGCACGCCGGCGTTCATCAAGGCATGCGCGGCAGCCAGCCCGGCAGCACCGGCGCCGACGACGATTGCCGGCTCGACCGTGGCCGGCAGATCCGCAACCGATCTGATTGTCGTATCAGTCATTCACTCGAATCCCATTGGACGTCCCGCCGTAAGGCTCGCAGGACGCTGTAACCGTTTGATCGCGCGCAGGATCCCCTGCAGCAAACCGCGGCCGAATTTCGAGCGATGCGATTTAGCGCCACACGCCGGGCCGCGGTTGCGCTCTATATGGCATATGCGCGATATCAACGGTAATCAGGTCGCGGCAATGTGATTGATTCGAGGCCTTGGGTGGCTGGCGGGTCTCGGTTATCCCCCACGCGCATGCCCGAAATCGAGTCCGATTTTCGAGTCATGCGCAGAATCAAAGTGTTACAGCACCTTGGCGCGTCCTGGACGGCCGGCGCTGTAGGCGGCACGCGGAATCTCGACCATGCCCTCCTTGCGGTTCTATTTCGACAAGATCCTTGAGGCCGCCGCGCCCGAGGTCGAGCGGCAGGCGCTGACCCATATCGAACGCCTGGCACTGGTGCGCCGCTATGGCGACTTCTCGCTCGCCTATTCCACCGCCGTGCAAGGCAAGCTTTCCTATTTCGGCGACGCCGATGGCTACATCGCCTTCGGTACCAAGATGAAGCACCATTTCGCGCTCGGCGACCCGGTGGCGGCTCCGGCGCGTCGGGCCGATTACATCAAGCGCTTCGTCGAGACCGCCGGCAGCCCATGGTTCGTGCAGGTCGGCGAGGACACCGCACGCGTGCTGGCCGGCCTTGGCTACAAGGTCAATCGCCTCGGCATCGACACCCGCCTCGCCCTGCCCGAGCATGATTTTTCCGGGAAGCGCAACGAGACCGTGCGCTACTCCGAACGCTGGCTGCTGAAGAAAGGCTTTTCGTTCGAAGAGGACAAGCGCACGATCTACCTCGACGAGATCGCCCGGCTTTCGGAAAACTGGCGCGGCGACCGCATCGTCAAGCGCTGGGAGATGGGTTTTCTCAACCGCCATTTCGCCGACCATCTCGGCACCGACATGCGCCGTTTCGTCCTGCACGGTCCCGATGGCGAACTGGTCGCTTTGCTCGACTTCGACCCGTTGTTTGCCGGCGGCAAGGTCATCGGCTACACCACCGCCTTCAAGCGCAAGCATCTCGACGCCTCACCGCATGCCGAGATCGGCCTGACCAAGTTCGCCGTTGACCGTTTTCGCGAAGAGGGCATCTCGGTGGTCACGCTCGGCCTGTCGCCGCTCGTCGATGTGGGCCCGAGCGGATTTGCCGAAAGCGATTTCTGGCGCAATGCCTTCCAGCGCGCCTATTCTTCTCCCTGGGTCAATCGGCGCAGGTTCAACCTGCAGGGCCAAGCGGCGTTCAAGCGCCGCTTCCACGGCGTCGAGGAGCCGGTCTACATCGCCTTCCGCAAGGGGACGTATGTCGAGATGCTGGGGTTGCTGCGGCTGGTCAAGGCGATCTAGGTCTGGCGATATTCAGGTGAGGCCGGCCTGACTTGAATCTCGACAGACCTGACAGCGTCACACGGCGCTTTCGCCGCTCAGTTCCTGAGCCGGTAGCCGGTCCTGAAGATCCAGGCGACGATCGCTATGCAGATCAGCAGAAAGACGATCGTCATGCCGAGGCTGATACCGACCGAGACATCGGATTTGCCGTAGAAGCTCCAGCGGAAGCCGCTGATCAGATAGACGACCGGATTGAACAGCGTCACCGTGCGCCAGATCTCGGGCAGCATGTTGATCGAATAGAAGCTGCCGCCGAGGAAGGTCAGCGGCGTGATGATCAACAGCGGCACCAGCTGCAGCTGCTCGAAACTCTTCGCCCAGATGCCGATGATGAAGCCGAACAGGCTGAAGGTCACCGCCGTCAGCACCAGGAAGGCGAGCATCCAGAACGGATGCAGGATGGTCAGCGGCACGAACAGCGAGGCGGTGGCCAGGATGATCAGACCGAGAAGGATCGACTTGGTCGCGGCGCCGCCGACATAGGCGATGACGATCTCCAGATAGGAGACCGGCGCCGACAGAAGCTCGTAGATCGAGCCGACGAATTTCGGGAAGTAGATGGCAAAGGAGGCGTTGGAGATCGACTGCGTCAACAGCGACAGCATGATCAGACCCGGCACGATGAAGGCGCCGTAACTGATGCCGTCGATCTCGGTGATGCGCGAGCCGATGGCCGAGCCGAAGACGACGAAATACAGCGATGTCGAGATGACCGGCGAGACGATGCTCTGCAGCACGGTGCGGAAAGCACGCGCCATTTCCATCCGATAGATCGCCCATACGGCGCGAAGGTTCATGGTTCCCTCCTCACCAGATTGACGAAGATCTCCTCGAGCGAAGAGTTTTGCGTGTCGATATCGCGGAACTGGATGCCGCCGGCCTCGAGATCGCGCATCAACGAGGCGACGCCGGGCCGCTCGGCCTGATTGTCATAGGTGTAGGTCAGCTGCCCGCCATCGGGCGACAACTCCAGCGCATAGCGCGAGAGCGCCTCGGGAATGGCCGTCAGCGGATTGCGCAGTTCCAGCACCAGCCGCTTGCGGCCGAGCTTGCGCATCAGTTCGGCCTTGTTCTCGACCAGGATGATCTCGCCGCGGTTGATGACGCCGACCCGGTCGGCCATCGCCTCGGCTTCCTCGATATAATGCGTGGTGAGGATGATGGTGACGCCGTCCTCGCGCAGCCGGCGCACCATCGCCCACATGTCC
>NZ_RZQY01000112.1:7824-12487 GCF_003998575.1 Mesorhizobium sp. M7A.F.Ca.CA.001.10.2.1
CCGCATGTCCTGG
The DNA here is from genome assembly GCF_003998575.1 of Mesorhizobium sp. M7A.F.Ca.CA.001.10.2.1. Taxonomy (NCBI): domain Bacteria; kingdom Pseudomonadati; phylum Pseudomonadota; class Alphaproteobacteria; order Hyphomicrobiales; family Phyllobacteriaceae; genus Mesorhizobium; species Mesorhizobium sp. M7A.F.Ca.CA.001.10.2.1. The sequence goes on from NZ_RZQY01000112.1 coordinate 7,838, forward strand.
CGCAGCTCGACGTCGCCGCCGGCGGTCGGCTCGTCGAGGAACAGGATGCGCGGCTCATGCGACAGCGCCTTGGCGATCATCAGCCGGCGCTTCATGCCGCCCGACAGGGTGATCGCCTTGGCGTCCTTCTTGTCCCACAGCGACAGGTCGCGCAGCACCTTCTCGACAAAGCCGGGGTTGGCCGGCTTGCCGAACAGGCCACGGCTGTAATTGACCGTCGCCCAGACGCTCTCGAAGGCGTCGATTGTCAGTTCCTGCGGCACCAGCCCGATCAGACCGCGCGCGGCGCGATAATCCTTGTTGATGTCGTGGCCGTCGACGGTGACGGTGCCCGACGAACGGTTGACGATGCCGCAGACGATCGAGATCAGCGTCGTCTTGCCGGCGCCATTGGGTCCAAGCAGCGCGAAGATCTCGCCGCGCTGAATGTCGAGATTGACTTCCTTGAGCGCGGTGAAACCGGTGGCGTAGGTCTTGGAGACCCCGGAAATGGACAGGATGGAAGGCATGGATGAAAACGGCTGCTTGAAAGAGGTCCCCTGATATAGGCCGAATGTCGGTGCTTGCAACCGCAAGTCAATGCCCTGCTGACAGTTCTCGACAATCGTGCCGGCCGGCCGTTGCAGGTGCGGCGCACAGGCCCGGAGTTGCGCGGCACGCAACCGGCAAAATTGTCCTGTGGCGTTCAGCCTCGCGGCAGGACGCCGCTTTGACCTGAACTCGCTTCGGGCCTATCCTTCGCGAGTATTTGCAGCAGCCGGAGCCCATCATGGACCCGCTCATACTTTCGCGTATCCAGTTCGGCGCGAATATTTCATTCCATATTCTATTTCCGACGATCACCATTGCGCTGGGTTGGGTGCTGCTGTTCTTCAAGCTGCGTTACAACGCGACCAACGATTCCGCCTGGATGCGCGCCTATTTCACCTGGGTGAAGGTGTTCGCGCTGTCCTTTGCCATGGGCGTGGTTTCGGGCGTCACCATGAGCTTTCAGTTCGGCACCAACTGGCCGGGCTACATGGAAAAGGTCGGCAACATCGCCGGGCCGCTGCTGGCCTACGAAATCCTCACCGCCTTCTTCCTCGAAGCGGCCTTTCTCGGCATCATGCTGTTCGGCTTCCGCCGCGTCTCCAACCGCATCCACACGCTGGCGACGGTGCTGGTCGCCGGCGGCACCACCGTCTCGGCATTCTGGATCATCGCGCTCAATTCCTGGATGCAGACGCCGGCCGGATTCGAGATGCGCGACGGCGTGGCGCATGCGGTCGACTGGTGGGCAATCATCTTCAATCCGTCGATGCCCTACAGGCTGACCCACATGCTGCTGGCGTCGGGGCTGACGGTGTCGTTCCTGATATCAGGCCTGTCGGCGCTGCGTTATCTCACCGGCGACCGCTCGGAATCGATGTGGAAGGCGCTGCGCACCGGCGTCTTCACCGCGGCGATCCTGATCCCGATCCAGATCTTCGCCGGCGACCAGCATGGGCTGAACACGCTGGAGCATCAGCCGCAGAAGATCGCCGCCATGGAGGCCAACTGGAACACCGGCCCCAACGTGCCGCTGGTGCTCTTCGCGCTGCCGACGAGGCGGCGAAGGAAAACAAATTCGAGATCGCCATTCCCGATGGGGCCAGCCTGGTGCTGCGGCACTCGGCCAGCGGCGTGGTGCCGGGACTGAACGACTATCCCGGCAATCATCCGCCGGTCTTTCCGGTGTTCTGGGGTTTCCGCGTCATGGTCGGCACGGGCATATTGATGCTGCTCGTCTCTTGGTCGGCGGCCTTCTTCCTCAAGCGCCGGCACAGCCTGCCGAAGCCGCTGGCCATGCTGATGGTGCCGATGGGGCTGTCGGGCTGGCTGGCGACGTTGGCCGGCTGGTACACCACCGAAATCGGCCGCCAGCCCTGGCTGGTGACGGGCGTGCTGAAAACCGCCGACGCGGTCGGCCCGGTGGCCGGCAGCCATGTCGCGCTGACGCTCGCCATATACCTCGTTCTCTATGTGCTGTTGCTGATCGCCTATCTCGGCGTGCTGGTGCACCTGGCGCTGAAGGCGGCGAAGGACGGCGACAACTCGCCGTTGCCCGGCGTGCTCAACGCGCCGATGTCGCAGCCGGCTGCGGGGGAGTGATTTGATATGGCACTCCAGCCGGGCGCCGGCGCGGCCCCTCACCTGCCTGCCGGCATCCTCTCCCCGTATAGGGACGGGGAGAGGGGCGCTCGCATCGACGGTTTCGCCAGTCACCAGCGTTGCAAGAAAAGCGCCGAGATTGCGGCCAGCCCCCTTCTCCCCGTCCCTATACGGGGAGAAGTGCCCGGCAGGCAGGTGAGGGGCGGCGCCGACTTCGGCAATCGATCTGAAGCCTCGATAGAGCCCCATCCGATCACATCGCGATTAGCCGGCTCTGGTGAGTGAGGAGAAAAAGATGACCTTCGACTGGCCAACCGCGCTTCCGCTGATCTTCGCCGGCCTGATGGGCCTCGCCATCCTGATCTACGTCATTCTCGACGGTTTCGATCTCGGCATCGGCATTCTGTTCGCCGCCGCTGAAGACGCCGAACAGGATACGATGATTGCCGCGATCGGCCCGTTCTGGGACGCCAACGAGACCTGGCTGGTGCTGGCCGTCGGCCTGCTGCTGGTCGCCTTCCCGCTGGCGCATGGCGTCATCCTGACGGCGCTCTACATTCCGGTCTTCGTGCTTTTGCTCGGGCTGATCCTGCGCGGCGTCGCCTTCGATTTCCGCGCCAAGGTGCCAGCTGGCCGCAAGCATCGCTGGAACCGTATCTTCTTCCTGGGTTCGCTCATCGCCTCGCTGGCGCAGGGCTATATGCTGGGCGTCTATGTGCTCGGGCTCGACGTCGGCCTCGGCGGCATGGCGTTCGGCGTGCTGGTGGCGTTCTGCCTTGCCGCCGCCTACGCGGCGATGGGCGCGGCCTGGGTGATCTACAAGACTGAAGGCGAATTGCAGAAGAAAGCGGTGCGCTGGCTTCGCACCGCGCTGGTGCTGACCGCGCTCGGCATGGCGGCGGTGTCGCTGGCGACGCCCTTCGCCAGCCCGCGCATCTTCGACAAATGGTTCGTCTGGCCGGAAATGCTTTATCTGTCGCCGCTGCCGATCCTGTCGGCGCTTTTGTTCCTGTGGCTGTGGCGGCAGACCTTCCATCTGCCGAAGCCCGACGACCGCCATTCGCTGATGCCGTTCCTGACGCTGGCCGCCATCTTCGCGCTCGGCTTTGCCGGTCTCGCCTGGTCGTTCTACCCGTTCGTGGTGCCCGATCGCCTGACCATCTGGCAGGCGGCTTCCGCGCCGGAGAGCCTGGCCATCATCCTCGCCGGCACCGTGGTCGTGCTGCCGGTCATCATCTTCTATTCGTTCTATGCCTACCGGGTGTTCGGCGGCAAGGCGACGGATCTGACGTATGATTGAAGGGGATGGCGGGAGCTAATCTCCCCCCTCGAGGGGGAGATGTCGCCGAAGGCGACAGAGGGGGTCGCCACACGGAGAGCGCTAACCTCATTCTGTCGCAAGAGGCCGAGACCGGTCGAGCCGACCCCCTCTGGCCGCTTCGCGGCCATCTCCCCCTCAAGGGGGAGATTAACAGCGCTCAGCTCAATTGCTCGCCGACAGCACCAGCACCGGCTTGTCGCTGTAGAGCGCCGGGAACAGCGCCTTCAAATTCGCCACCTTGGGCAGGTCGTTGTAGACGATGTAGGGATAGGTCGGGTTCAGCGTCAGGAAATCCTGATGGTAATTCTCGGCCGGATAGAAGGTCTTGCCGGTTTCCAGCGTGGTGACGATCGGCTCCGGGAACACCTTGGCCTGGTCGAGCTGGGCGATGTAGCTTTGCGCGATCTTCTTCTGTGCATCGTTTTCGGCGAAGATCGTCGAGCGGTATTGCGTGCCGGAGTCCGGACCCTGGAAATTCAGCTGGGTCGGGTTGTGGGCGACCGAGAAATAGACCTGCAGCAGCTGGCCATAGGTCACCTTCGATGGATCGTAGGTGATCTCGACGGATTCGGCATGCCCGGTGCGGCCTGAGCCGACCGTCTCGTAGACGGCGGTGTCCTTGTCGCCGCCGGAGTAGCCGGAGACAGCCCTGGTGACCCCCTTGACGTGCTGGAAGACGCCCTGCACGCCCCAGAAGCAGCCGCCGGCGAAGATTGCCTTTTCAGTGCCGGCGGCCGCCTTCTCGTCGATTGCCGGCGGCGGGATCTTCACCGCGTCCTCGGCCGAAACCGCCGGCGTCAGCCAGAAGGCGGCGCCCGCTGCGGCAAGTGCAAGCGCGGCGAGGGCGCCTTTGACAAAGCCGAGCGAACGGTTTGAAATCTTGATGTTGGTCATGGTTGCACTCCTCGTGGCTTCCATAGGGATCAGTCTATTGCATCAAATAGTGCGGCGCGACGCACATTCGCGTGCGCCGAATGCGGAATCTTACCGTCAGCGCTGCCCCTCACTGTCCTGCCGGACATCTCTCCCCGCAAAACGGGGAGAGAGCAACTGGCCGCGACGCTGGCGTTTCTATCTGCAACACCGATGATTGGCGAAACCGTCGATGAGCGCCCCTCTCCCCGTCACTATACGGGGAGAGGATGCCGGTAGGCAGGTGAGGGGCAGCGCCAAGGGCCGCCCTTGTGAATGAACGGCTG
>NZ_RZQY01001130.1:0-970 GCF_003998575.1 Mesorhizobium sp. M7A.F.Ca.CA.001.10.2.1
TTGGCGGCATCGGAACCATAGGCGGCAATGTCACCATCCTCGGCACGCATGGCGTCGGCAATTCCATCGGCGTGCAGACGGTCGGCGGCAACTATGTCAATCATGGCGTCCTGGAGGTCGAGGCGACCCCGTCCGGGGCCGACAAATTGATCGTCGGCGGCACGGTCGACATATCAGGCGCGACGCTCAACCTGGTCCTGACACCGGCGACGGCCGAGAGCTGGAACCTGCTCAACGGGCCGTACACGATCATCCAGAACAATGGCGCGGCCGATGTCGCCGGCACCTTCGCCTCCGTCGGCAACCTCAACGACCTTCTCTTCCTCGACCATCTCATCAACTACCAGGGCGGCGACGGCAACGACATCAGCCTCACCCTGGCGCGCAACGACGTTGCGGTCGCCAACGTCGCCATCACCCGCAACCAGATCGCGACCGCCGGAGCCCTCGATCGGCTCGGCCAAGGCAATGCGCTTGCATGGGCCATGCTGCTGATGACCGACGAGGATGCCGCGCGCCTGGCGCTCGATGCCGCGTCGGGCGAGGTTCATGCCTCGGCCAAGGGGATGCTGATCGAGGACAGCCGCTTCGTCGCCGATGCCGCTACCGCCCGAGTCCGGGCGGCCATGGGCGACGTCACCGCTCCCGCCATGCCAGTGATGGCTTATGGCGAGGGCGGCCCGGAGCTGGTCGAGGCTAACACCAGCCGTTTCGTCGTGTGGGGGCAAGCTTTCGGCTCCTGGGGCACGGCGAGCGGCGACGGCAATGCCGCCGGCCTCGACCGCTCCACCGGCGGCTTCCTCGCCGGCGGCGACACCGCCATCGGCGACGCCTGGCGGGTTGGCCTGCTGACCGGCTACAGCCACACCAGTTTCGACGTCGACGATCGTGCCTCTTCCGGCTCCAGCGACACCTATCACATCGGCCTTTATGGCGGTGGACAGTGGGGCGGCCTGGGCCTGCGCGGCGG
>NZ_RZQY01001131.1:0-969 GCF_003998575.1 Mesorhizobium sp. M7A.F.Ca.CA.001.10.2.1
GGCCAGCGTCGTTGGCCGTGGTGAGGTGTGCGCATAGGTGGAGCTGACCTTGCTTGCCCCCAGCGCATCCCGGAACTGGCCGCCGAACAGATCCGACGACAGGCCTGAAAAGAAGCCTGCCGGCGCGCCGAGCCGGCCAAGCGCGATCGCCGTGTTGAACACCGCGCCGCCGACATAAGGCGCAAAGGCCGGCTCACCCGCTGTCGTCGTGCGCGGCAGCATGTCGATCAGGGCTTCGCCGCAGCAGAGGATCATGGCTTCCTGGTCTCCGGCGGATGGATCACGCCCTTGCGTATGATGATGTTGGCGTAGAGCCGCGGCTCGCTTGTCGCGACGATGGCATGCGCCGATTTGACCCGTGCATAGAAGTCGGCGCCGGCTAGCGCAACCACCTTGCGGCCTGGCGCCCGTTTGGCGCAGATCGCCTCGATCTCATGATGGACGGGATCGGCAAGCGAGGGATCGCCCTTGACCGAGGCGCGAAACAGCGCCTCCGGCACGGCGTCATCGACAGGCAGCACACTCAATATCGCGTCGAGTACGGGGATAAGAGGGTGACCATCGGCGCGCACCAGCCGGGTTGCCTGCTGTTCCGCCGGATAGTTTCCGTCGACAAGGGCGATTTCGTCGCCATGACCCATGCCGCGCAGGATCGCCAGAAGCTCCGGACCGAGCAGCGCCGGAATTCCGATCAGCATCAGGCGCTCCTGGAAATCGTCGTCGAGCCGATCAGGAAGCGTTCGGAAAGTGGCAGGCTGGCGCCGCCGAGCGCCCGGGCATGGATGCCGACGGTTCCCTCGCGAATGGTGGGCAGCTTCAAGCCTTCGCCATCGATCGTGGCGATTGCCGCGATGATGGCGTCGACCAGCCGGCGGCGCACCGCCTTCGGCATCCAGCCGTCGATCACCGCCGCTTCGAAATCGATGATCGAGGATGCGGCGACGATGGCGTAGGCGAGCGCCCTTGAGG
>NZ_RZQY01001132.1:0-965 GCF_003998575.1 Mesorhizobium sp. M7A.F.Ca.CA.001.10.2.1
TTCCCGAAGACAGAGACCTGAAACAAGAGAAGTGACGAGGACAACAAAATGTCTCGTATTGGAAAGAAACCCGTTTCGCTGCCGCAGGGCGTGACCGCGACCGTCAACGGCCAGACCGTGACGGCGAAGGGCCCCAAGGGTGAGCTGAAGTTCGTGGTGAACGACGAAGTGCTGGTCAAGATGGAAGGCAGCGAGATCGCTGTCCAGCCGCGCGACCAGACCAAGACCGCCCGCTCCAAGTGGGGCATGTCGCGCACGCAGATCGTCAACATCCTGCAGGGCGTCAAGGACGGTTTCGAGAAGAAGCTCGAGATCACCGGCGTCGGCTATCGCGCGGCACTTCAGGGCAAGAACCTGCAGCTGGCGCTTGGCTTCAGCCATGACGTCGTCTATGAGACGCCGGCCGGCATCACCATTACCGTGCCGAAGCCGACCGAAATCACCGTGGCCGGCATCGACAAGCAGCAAGTCGGCCAGGTTGCGGCCGAGATCCGCGAGTATCGCGGTCCCGAGCCCTACAAGGGCAAGGGCGTCCGCTATGCCGGCGAGAAGATCGTCCGCAAGGAAGGCAAGAAGAAGTAGCGGGCCTGGCCTCGGGAAGTTGAGGCCAAGCCAAAAAGTGTAACGCCGCGGGGAGCGGTCGCGGGAGGCGCTTTCGCCTACCGCATATGGCGGCCCCCGTTTTTTGAAGGCAAGGAAGACCATCATGGGTACCAAGGAATCCACGCAGCGCCGCGCGCAGCGCGTCCGTCGTCAGATCAAGAAGGTCGCCGGCGAGCGTCCGCGTCTGTCGGTCCACCGCACGTCGAAGAACATCTACGTGCAGGTCATCGACGACGCCAAGGGCCACACCATCGCTGCCGCTTCGACGCTCGAGAAGGACCTCAAGGGTTCGCTCAAGACCGGCGCCGACACCGCCGCCGCCGCCGCGATCGGCAAGCTGATCGCCGAGCGCGCCACCAAGG
>NZ_RZQY01001133.1:0-961 GCF_003998575.1 Mesorhizobium sp. M7A.F.Ca.CA.001.10.2.1
CTGACGACGTTGCCGGTGCTGCGCGCCGTGGCCCGCAAGGCGCCCGTCGGCATGATCCATTTCGACGCGCATTCGGACACCAATGACCGCTATTTCGGCGACAATCCCTATACACATGGCACGCCGTTCCGCCGCGCCATCGAAGAGGGGCTGCTCGATCCCAAGCGCGTCGTCCAGATCGGCATCCGCGGCTCGATCTATGAACCCGGCGAACATGACTGGGCGGTCGCCCAGGGCATCCGTATCATCTACATGGAGGAGTTCGTCAGGCGAGGCGCGGCCAGCGTCGTGGAAGAGGCGCGCGGCATCGTCGGAAACAATCCTGTTTATGTCACCTTCGACATAGACTGCATCGACCCATCGATGGCGCCTGGGACCGGAACGCCTGAACTTGGCGGCTTCACCACCCGCGAGGCCCAGGAAATGGTCCGCTTGCTCGATGGATTGAACATTGTAGGCGCCGACGTCGTGGAGGTGGCGCCGCCTTTCGACCTGGGTGGAATGACGGCGCTCGCCGGCGCGACGATGATGTTCGAGCTGCTGTGCGTGATGGCGAAGTCGGTTCAAGCAGCGAGAGCGCCAGACTGAGCGCAAGCGTCAAAGCCGCCTGACGCGTCGCCGTCCGCTCAAAGCGGATTCTCGGCATAGAACTCCAGCACGCGCTGCTTGAAGGTCTTGTCCCCGACGGCCAGCATATGGTCCCGGCCCTCGATGTGAAAGGCGCTGGCGTTCGGCATCAACGCTGCAAGCTCATCGGGCGAGCCGCCAATGTCGTCGGTGGTTCCGACGGCGACCAGCGTCGGCTGGGCGATGCGGGCGATATCCTGCTCGCTCAGCAATTCGCGCGATTTGGCGATGCAAGCGGCCAAGGCCCGGCGATCGCTGCGGGTCTGGTCGGCGAAGGCGCGAAACGACCGGCCGCGCGGATGGCTGGTGGCGGCCGGATCATCGGCAAGCAAGG
>NZ_RZQY01001134.1:0-960 GCF_003998575.1 Mesorhizobium sp. M7A.F.Ca.CA.001.10.2.1
CGATTAGCCCGACGATCAGCGGCTTGCTGGCGGCAACCAGGCTTTCCGGCACCGGCACGCCAAGCACGATCGGGATGTTGGCGGTCTTGATGCCGCGGTTGGCGAGATAGATGCTGGTCGGCGTCTTCGACGTGCGCGAAATGCCGATCAGCACGACATCGGCATCGTCCATGTTGAGCGGCAACTGGCCGTCATCATGGTCCATGGTGAAATTGAGCGCATCGATGCGGCGGAAATATTCAGCGTCGAGAACATGCTGGGCACCGACGCGGCGGCCGGCCGGGGTGCCGAGATAGGACTGGAACACGGTCAGCACCGGCTCCAGCACCGACACACAGGGCAGGCCCATGGCCGCGCAGCGCTCGTCGATGCCGCGCGCCAGCTTCTGGTCGACGACCGTATAGAGGATGATGCCCGGTTCCTCCTCGATGTCCTCGAACACCTTCGCCACCTGCTTTTCGGTGCGGATCAGCGGATAGATATGCTCGATGGCGCGCGCGTCCTTGTACTGCGCCGAAGCTGCCCGGCCGGCGGCGAGCAGCGTTTCGCCGGTCGCGTCGGAAATCAGGTGCAGGTGGAAGAAGCTCTGGGGTTTGTTCACAGGGGGTCACCTGGGGCTGTGGGCTTCTGTGGATAAAGCGGGATGAAAAGACGGGCCTGTCGGAGGCGACTGTATCAGATGGCAGTTTGTCCACAATTCGATGCGCTGTCAGCTTCGTCGGGCGACTGGGGACAAGTTTGGGGACGGCTTTTTTCGACTGCGGTCCGTCCACAGGACCTGCTTTTCACCACTGTGCCTAACACTTTGACTCGCTTGATCGATTCCGATCTATCCCCAGAACCCTACATCTGGGAAAAAGAAGCACGCGACAATATGTTGGCTGGTGTTTTCCGGGGCAAAGCGGGACAGGTGGCAACCACCAGAACCAACAGACTCTTAGAATCAGAAGAATCTTAGAT
>NZ_RZQY01001135.1:0-957 GCF_003998575.1 Mesorhizobium sp. M7A.F.Ca.CA.001.10.2.1
TTCCGGTTCTGGCCACGCAGATGGCCGATTTCGCCGGCAAATTGCCGGAATATCTGACCCGGCTGCAAAGCCTGATCACCTCGTTCGATCCGAAATGGCTGGAACAGAAGTTCGGCGTCAACGCCAACAGCTTGCGCGACGGGTTGAATTCGCTGCTGACCTCGGGCTTCGGCCTGGTCACCACCGTCTTCACCTCACTGTGGAGTTCCGGCATGGCGCTGGTCTCGGTGGTCAGCCTGTTCGTGGTGACGCCGGTGGTCGCCTTCTACATGCTGCTCGACTGGGACCGCATGGTGGCGGTCATCGACGGTTGGGTGCCGCGCGACAACGTCCAGACCGTGCGCGCCATCGCTCGTGACATCAACACCGCAACAGCCGGCTTCGTGCGCGGCCAGGGCACGCTGTGCCTGGTGCTGGGCGCCATGTATGCCACCGGGCTGACGCTGACCGGACTGAATTTCGGCATCCTCATCGGCCTGTTCGCCGGGCTGATTTCCTTCATCCCCTATGTCGGCTCGCTGACCGGGCTGGTGCTGGCCGTCGGCGTCGCCTTCGTCCAGTTCTGGCCGGACTGGACGATGATCGTCGCGGTCGCGGTCGTGTTCTTCATCGGCCAGTTCATCGAGGGCAACATCCTGCAGCCGCGGCTGGTCGGCAAGAGCGTCGGCCTGCACCCGGTATGGCTGATGTTTTCGCTGTTTGCCTTCGGTGCGCTGTTCGGCTTCGTCGGCTTGTTGATCGCGGTGCCGGCTTCTGCGGCCGTCGCCGTGCTGGTGCGGTTCGCCATTGCCCGCTATCTCGAATCGCCGCTCTACAAGGGCCGCGGCGCGGCACAGGTGCCGCAGCTCCCGGCCGATCGCGGCGGCGGCCACCGCACGCAACCGCGTCGCTGAAGTGACCGCCCAGCCAACCGACCCGCCACGCCAGTTGCCGCTCGATCTCGGCCATGGCACCGGC
>NZ_RZQY01001136.1:0-957 GCF_003998575.1 Mesorhizobium sp. M7A.F.Ca.CA.001.10.2.1
TCTCCCCTCGGGGAGAGGTCGGATTGCCCCGAACTGTTCTTTGCAATTCGGTCTTGGGAATCCGGGTGAGGGGGAACCTTCGCTGCGTGACCCTAAAGCGCCTTCGCAATCCTCGCCGCCAGCCGCGCATTATTCTCGACCAGCGCGATGTTCGTCTTCAGGCTCCTGCCGCCAGTCAGTTCGAGAATCTTTCCCAGCAGGAACGGCGTCACCGCCTTGCCGGTCACGTTGAGCGCCTCGGCGGCCTTCTGCGCGGCCTCGATATAGCCGGCCATCTCCTCAGCCGGGATTTCGTGGTTTTCCGGCACCGGATTGGCAATCAGCATGCCACCGGCGAGCCCCAGCGCTGCCCTCGTCTGGTAGAAATGCGCGATCTCTTCCGGCTCGTGCAAGGTCAGCGGCGCGCGGAACGGCGAATGCCTGGACCAGAAGGCCGGCATCGTCTCGCAGCCAAGGCCGACCACCGGCACGCCGCGCGTCTCCAGCACTTCCAGCGTCTTTTCGATGTCGAGAATGGCCTTGGCGCCGGCCGAGACGACGATGACCGGCGTGCGCGCCAGCTCGTCGAGATCGGCGGAAATGTCAAAACTCTTTTCGGCGCCCTTGTGCACGCCGCCGATGCCGCCGGTGGCGAACACTTTTATGCCGACCATATGCGCCGCGATCATCGTGGCGGCGACCGTGGTGCCACCGGTGCGCCCTTGCGCCACGGCAAAACCGAGATCGGCGCGCGACAGCTTCATGGCGTCGCCCGTCATCGCCAGCGATTCGCGCTCGCCGTCCGAAAGCCCGATCTTGATGCGGCCGCCAACCACGGCGATCGTCGCCGGCACGGCGCCGCCATCGGTGATGATCTTTTCGACGTCGGCCGCCATGGCGCCATTGTCGGGGTAGGGCATGCCATGGGTGATGATGGTGCTTTCCAGCGCCACCACCGGCCGGCCGGCAGCCAGAGCC
>NZ_RZQY01001137.1:0-954 GCF_003998575.1 Mesorhizobium sp. M7A.F.Ca.CA.001.10.2.1
CCTCAAGCCGGTCGCCAAGCCGAAAGCCGAGGCCCAATCGGCGAACACGCCGGCAAAGGTTCCGCTCGCGCCGCAGCGTCCATCCGACCAGCCGGTCGATGTTGTCGGCGAGGTCAAGCCCGATCAGGTTGCGTCCATAGATCCGGCATCGACTGCGGCCGGCGGTGGCTCGTGGTCGATGCAGATCGCCTCGCAGCCGACCGTCGAAAGCGCTCAGTCCAGCTATCAGGATCTGCAGCGCCGCTATGGCAGCGTGCTTGCCGGGCGTACCGCCAATATCGTCAAGGCCGAGATCGCCGGCAAAGGCACGTTCTACCGCGTGCGCGTTCCGGCCCAGTCACGCAATGACGCAATCAATTTGTGCACCAGCTACAAGGCCGCCGGCGGCAACTGCTTCGTCTCGCGCTAAAGCCGGAGCCGACCATCAAAAGCCGGCGCGGTCCATCGCGCCGGCTTTTTTCATGGGGAAAGCAGATCCGGCGTTGTCCCGGATGAATCCCTGGCGATTCCCTTTGATCGCACAAAGCCCTAAACTGCCGACATGACCGAATCAAAATCCATGATCCTCGGCTGTGCCGGGAAATCGCTTACCCGCGAAGAAATCAATTTCTATCGCAATGAATGCCCGTGGGCCTTCATCCTGTTTGCGCGCAACATTGGCGAGACCGAACAGATCCGCGATCTGGTCGCCGAGATGCGGGACTGCATAGGGCGTCCGGACGCGCTGGTGTTCATCGATCAGGAAGGCGGCCGTGTGCAGCGCTTGCGACCGCCGCTGGCACCGAACTATCCCGCCGGCGGCGCGCTCGGCGCGCTGTGGCGCGACGATCATGATGCCGGCGCCCGCGCGGCCTGGCTGATGGCGCGGCTGCATGCCTTCGACCTGCTGCGCTACGGCATCACAGCCGATTGCCTGCCGGTGCTCGATGTGCCGATCGAGGGCGCCAGCGATGT
>NZ_RZQY01001138.1:0-954 GCF_003998575.1 Mesorhizobium sp. M7A.F.Ca.CA.001.10.2.1
CTATCGCACCCGGCTGACCCATTCGATCGAAGTGGCGCAGATCGCGCGCGCCCTGGCACGGGCGCTGCGCGGCGACGAGGATCTCGCCGAGGCGGTGGCGCTGGTGCATGATTTCGGCCACACGCCCTTCGGCCACACCGGCGAGGACGCGCTGAACGAAAAGATGGCCGCCTGGGGCGGCTTCGACCACAACGCGCAATCGCTGCGCATCGTGACGAGGCTGGAGGCGCGCTACGCCGAGTTCGATGGGCTCAACCTGACCTGGGAAACGCTGGAAGGCCTGGTCAAGCACAATGGGCCGCTGACGAATGCTAACGGCAAAGGTCTGAAAGGGCCGGTGCCGCAGGCGATCCGTGATTACTCTGAACTGCACGATCTCGAACTCGACCGGTTTGCCGGCATCGAGGCGCAATGCGCGGCGATCGCCGACGATATAGCCTACAACACGCATGACATCGATGACGGCTTGAGGGCAGGGCTCTTGACGCTGGACATGCTGGAGACGGTTTCGCTGCCGGGAACGATCCTGAAAGGCGTTCGCTCACGCTATCCCTCCCTCGATGATGTGCGCACTGGCCACGAGCTGATGCGGCGGCAGATAACCGCCATGGTCGAGGACGTGATCAAGTCGACGACCGCCAATCTCGATCGCATCAGGCCGCGGAGCGCCGATGCGGTGAGGGCAGCTGGCGAGACGATGGTGGTTTTCTCGGCCGAAATGGCTGCCTTGGAGAAAGAACTGAAGGCCTTCCTGTACAAGCACCTCTACCGGCACGCGGAGGTTATGCGGGTGCGCGCGGACGCCGAGCAGATCGTCAAAAATCTGTTCGACGCCTATTTCGCCGATCCGCGCGCCATGCCGGACGGCTGGCGCGAGGGGCTGGATCGGGCCGACGACCGCATCAAGGCGCGCAGCGTCGCCGACTTCCTGGCGGGTATGACCGACACCTACGC
>NZ_RZQY01001139.1:0-944 GCF_003998575.1 Mesorhizobium sp. M7A.F.Ca.CA.001.10.2.1
CGGTGTCGGACAGCGCCGAGCCGGTGATGCCGGTCATCGACACATAGTAGACGAAGCCCGACGTGTTCTGCAGCACTTTCGGCAGGCGCTTGTCGTCGGTCGTCGGTGTCGCCAGCCGGATGAAATTGATGCCGGCCTTGAGCGCCGGAATGCATAGTTCCTCGTCCATCTCGGGCGGCAGGTCGACGACGATCAGCCCGTCAATGCCGCTGGCGATCGCGTCCTTGAGGAAGCGGTCGACGCCATAGATGTAGATCGGATTGTAGTAGCCCATCAGCACGATCGGCGTTTCATTGTCACTGGTCCGGAAGTCGGCCGCCATCTTCAGCGTCTTGACCAGCGTCTGGCCGCCCTTCAGCGCCCGCAGGCCCGCCGCCTGGATCGCCGGGCCGTCGGCCATCGGGTCGGAAAACGGCATGCCGAGCTCGATGATGTCGGCGCCGGCCTTGGGCAGTGCCTTCATAATCGACAAGGAGGTGTCGTAGTCAGGGTCGCCGCCCATGAAATAGGTGACGAGCGCCGGGCGGCCTTCGGCTTTCAGTTTTGCCATGCGGCGGTCGATGCGGGTCACCATGTCTGGCCCTTTGGACGAATTTTGCTCATAATCAACTCCCAAATCGAAACTGTCCAAAGGGGCCTAGATCTCCATACCCAGCATCGAGGCCACCGTATGCACGTCCTTGTCGCCACGGCCGGACAGGTTGACGATGACGATCTGGTCCTTGTCCATGGCGGGCACGATCTTCACCGCATGCGCAATGGCATGCGCGGATTCCAGCGCCGGGATGATGCCTTCGACGCGCGTCGTCAGCTTGAAGGCCTCGAGCGCCTCGTCGTCGAGGATCGGCACGTATTCGACGCGGCCTGAATCGCGCAGCCAGGAATGCTCGGGGCCGACGCCGGGATAATCGAGACCGGCCGAGATAGAATGGCCGTCCATGATC
>NZ_RZQY01000113.1:0-12485 GCF_003998575.1 Mesorhizobium sp. M7A.F.Ca.CA.001.10.2.1
GGCCATATCCTGCACAAGCCGCCGGGACAGCTTGCGGGCGGGGAGCGGCAGCGCGTGGCGATCGCGCGGGCTCTGGTGCGCGATCCCAATGCCTATCTGATGGACGATCCGATCTCGGCGCTCGACGCCAGGCTGCGCGAGGAAACGCGCGTCGAGCTGAAGCGCATCCAGCGCGAACTCGGCAAGACGCTGATCTACGTCACGCATGACCAGGAAGAGGCGATGTCGGTCGCCGATCGCATCGCCATCCTGGAGGACGGCAAGATCAGGCAGATCGGTACGCCGGCAGAGATCTACGACCGCCCGGCCAGCACCTATGTGGCAAGGCTGCTTGGTTCGCCGATGATGAACATCCTCAGATCGGCGCGCGGCGAGGGCGGTGTCGAAGCGGCTGAAGGCACGATTCGCATCGACGACAAGACAGCGCCCGCCGACGCCGTGGAGATCGGGCTGAGGCCGGAAGACATCAAGGTTAGACCGTGGGCGGACGGGGGCCCGGGCCGCCCGGCGCGAGTGTTCGAGGTCGAGCCGCTTGGCGGCTACACCGTGGTGACGCTCGCTGCCGGGCAGGCGCGGCTGAAGGCATTGCTGCGCGGTCAGCCCGACATCCGGCCGGATGCCATGGTGGCGATATCCTGCGAGCCGGCCAGAGTGCATTATTTCGAACAGAGCGGCGGAGCGTTGGCACGATGACAGCCGCAAGGAATGAGTTTCGGGAGGAAGAGATGGCAAACAAGGGCTTCGAGTCGGACGTTCTGGTCCGCACGAAGGAATACAAGATCGCCTGCGTCGGCGCAGGCATGATCATGGCCGAGTGCCATCTGGCCGCCTACAAGGAAGCTGGGTTCCCGGTGGTGGCAATCGCCTCGCGCACCAGGACCAGCGCCGAGAAGGTGGCGACGCGCTGGGGCATTCCGACCGTCCACGACACACCGGAAAAACTGATCGAGGACGAAAATGTCGAGATCATCGACCTTGCTTTCCCGCCCGACCTGCAGCCGGCGCTGATCCGTCACGCGCTGAAGCAGAAGCACATCAAGGCGATCCTGGCGCAGAAGCCGTTGGCCTTGTCGGTCGAGGAAGCGGTCAAGCTGCGTGACGAGGCGGCCAAGGCCGGCAAGATCCTCTCGGTCAACCAGAACATGCGCTACGACCAGTCGATGCGCGTCTTGAAGCAGATCATCGACAGCGGCGCGCTGGGCGACATCGTCTTCGCGCAGATCGACATGCACGCCATCCCGCACTGGCAGAGCTTCCTCGAGGATTATGACCGGCTGACGCTCGCCAATATGAGCGTGCATCATCTCGACGTGCTGCGCTTTCTGTTCGGCGATCCCGACGAGATCACCACGCTGACACGCAAGGATCCGCGCACGACATTCGACCATTCCGACGGCATCACCGTGTCGACGCTGCGCTTCCCGTCCGGTGTGCTTGCCGTGTCGCTGGAGGATGTCTGGTCCGGTCCGCGTCAGGATGGCTACAAGGACGACCAGCACATCAACTGGCGCGTCGACGGCAGCAAGGGGGTCGCGAAGGGCACCATTGGCTGGCCGACGGGCGCTGCCTCGACGCTGACCTATGCCTCGACCGAGACGACCGGAGGCGAGTGGGTCAGTCCGAGCTGGGACACGATGTGGTTCCCGCATGCCTTTATCGGGGTGATGGAGCAGCTCCAGCACGCGGTGAAGACCGGCACACCGCCGGCGCTGTCGGTCGCCGACAACGTCAAGACCATGGCGCTGGTCGAGGCGGGTTATCGCTCGATCGACGAGGGCCGCACGGTCAAGCTTTCCGAAATCGCTACCTGATCACCGCAACTGAAACACCAGACAACTGAATCGCTTACAGGGAGGAATTCACACTATGATGCAGGCAGGTATTTTCACGGGCTATTTCCCGTACGGCCTCGAAGAGTCGGCGAAGAAGATCCGTGGCCACGGTTTCAACACCGTGCAGCTCGACCTTCATTTCAAGGATATCGACCTGTCGGCCGGCCAGATCACCAAGGATAAGGCCAAGAAGGTTCGCGACACGTTCCGTGCCCACGACCTGCCGATCTGCTGCATCTCGGGCTACACCAATGTCATTCATCCCGACCTCGCGCACCGCAAGGCGAATGTCGATCGGCTGAAGGAAATCATCCGCAACGCCCGCCAGCTCGGCAGTCCTTACGTGATCTCGGAGACCGGTACCTACAACACCGAGAGCGAGTGGATGAGCGATCCCAAGAACAAGTCCGAAGAGGGTTTTGAGATGTGCCGCAAGGCGATCTCCGAACTGGCGCAGGAAGCCTATGACCACGGCTCAATGTTCCTGCTCGAAACCTACGTCAACAATGTCGTCGGCTCGGTCGAGGAAACGGTGAGGATGTTCGCGCAGGTCGACCATCCGGGCCTCGGCCTGCTGATGGATCCGACCAACTACTTCGAAAGCCACAACATCGACCAGATGGACAAGGTGCTGAACCAGGTGTTCGACACGTTGGCCGACAAGGTCAAGATCGCGCATGCCAAGGATGTCGCACGAGCCGGCGACGACAAGAGCGAGAAGCATGCGGACATCGGCGATGACGACGCGCTGGCCTCGCACACCTTCCGCGGCGTTGGCGAGATGGTCCTCAACGCGCCGGGCACCGGCTCGCTGAACTACGACCTCTATCTGCAGCGCCTGTCGCAGAAGAACCCGAACATCCCGGTGATCATCGAACACCTTTCGGAAGACGACGTGCCGAGGGCCAAGAAATTTCTCGACGACAAGTTCCGCGCCAACGGTCTCTGACCAGCTGTGCGTCGCCCTTTGCCGGCGGTGCATCCGGCTTGGAAGCAACAACAAGGGAGGAATTGCAGTGTTGAAATTCGGATTGAAACTGGCAGCGGCCGCGACTGTGTTCGCGGGCATCGCATTTGCCTCGCCGGCAATGGCGCAGGATGGCCAGAAGACGTTCTATCTGCTGTCGCATGGCGGTCCGTCGGATGCGTTCTGGCTGGACTGGAATGCCGGCGCGACCAAAGCCTGCGACCAGCTCAAGGTGACCTGCAAGATCTCCTTCAGCGGCGGCGACATGGCGGCGCAGAAGGAGGCCTTCAATTCCGCGCTTGCGGCCAAGCCCGACGGCATCGCCACCACCTCGGCCCAGCCGGGCCTGTGGACCGAGGAAGTGAAGGCTGCCAAGGCGGCCGGGATCCCGATCGTGTTCTTCAACACAGACGATCCGGCGACCGGACGGCAGGCCTATGTCGGCGCCGATCTCAAGGAGGCGGGGGTCATCTGGGCCAAGTATCTTGTCGACCACAAGATGGTGAAGCAGGGCGACAAGGTGTTCCTGCCGGTGGAAGTGCCTGGCGCCAGCTATCAGCAGCTGGAGACCGAAGGCATCGCCAGCGTCTTCGATCCGTTGGGGATCAAATATGATGTGGTCGATTGCGGCACCGACCCGGCCGGCATCATTGCCAAGATGACCGACTATATGGTGGCCAACAATCCGCCGGCGATCATCGCGCTCGGCGATTCCGTCGCGGCCAGCGTCAAGCGGGTGTTCGACGGCGCCGGTGTGCCGGCCGGCAAGATCCCGGTCGTCGGCTGGGGCAATTCGAAGGAAACCGCGGAAGCCGTGAAGTCCGGCTTCGTCAACGCGGCCGCCTGGCAGTTTCCGTCTGCGCAAGGCTTCATGCCGGTGGCGCTGCTCGGGCTCGCCGCGTCGGGCGAACCGATCGGCTACGACATCCATACTTTCAGCCTCTACGACGCCTCGAGCGTCGAACCGATCCTGAAACTCTACGACACGAAGTGAAAACCGGTGCCCGCGGCGCAGGCCGCGGGCACCATTTCAAAGCATGGTTCAAGCAGTCATGATGATCGCCGCAGAAGACGAAATGCCTGTCGGGAAACGTAGATCGAGCCTTATGCGCTCGCCGCAATTCTCCTCGCTCGTCATCCTCATTGTCCTGCTCGCGGTGTTCGCCATCGCCGATGCCAATTTCCTGTCGCCGCTCAACATCTCCAACATGATGGCGTTCCTCCCCGAGCTCGGCATTATCGCGCTCGGCATGACGCTGCTTCTGACGGCGGGCGAATTCGACCTGTCGGTTGGTGCCGTGTTCGGGCTGGCGCCGGTCGTCGTCATGCTTCTGGTGCAGAACGGAGGCGTCGATATCGGCATCGCGCTTCTGGCCGGGCTTCTGCTGTGCATCGCCATCGGCGCCATCAACGGGCTGATCGTCACCAAGATCGGCATTTCGTCCTTCCTGGTCACGCTGTCCATGCTGCTCGTGGTGCGCGGGGCGGCGCTCTACATCACGCAGGGCTTTCCGCTGAAATCCTGGGACCAGCCAGGCTTTTTCGTCACGCTGCTGGCCGGCAGCTTCAATGTCGGGTCGTTCCGGTTCTACACCTCGCTGTGGTGGTTCATCGGTCTCTCGCTGCTGGCGATCTACGTGCTGCGCTATGCCAAGCTCGGCAACTGGATCAGCGCCATCGGCTCCAACCGGAACGCGGCGGTGGCGCGCGGCGTGCCGGCGGACGCCGTCAAGGTGTGGCTGTTCATCCTGACTTCGGTCCTTGCGGGACTGGCCGGCATGATCAGCGCCTTCCGCATCTCGGCCGCCTCACCGGTGGCCGGCACCGGCTATGAGCTCGAAGTGATCGCCATGGTGGTGGTCGGCGGCACGGCGCTGACCGGCGGACGCGGCACGATCCTCGGCACCATCGTCGGCGCGCTGATGCTGCGCGCGATCCGCAACGGCATCGTGCTGATCGGCGTGCCGGGCCTCGCCTACAACATCTTCGTCGGCCTCATCATCCTCGCCATGCTCATCCTGCACGCTTTGCTGCAGAAGAACGCCGCAAGGGGCTGACGATGGAAGTTCTCCGGCTGCAGAATCTGCAAAAATCCTTCGGCAGCGTTCGGGCGCTGAAGAATGCGTCCTTTGCTCTCAAGGAGGGTGAGGTGGTGGCCTTGCTCGGAGACAATGGCGCCGGCAAATCGACGCTGATCAAGGCGATTTCCGGTGTGTTTCCGATCGACCGTGGCGACATCTATGTGCGCGGCGAGAAGGTCTCGATCCGCTCGACGCGCGATGCCATGGACCTCGGCATCGAGACCATCCACCAGGATACGTCTCTGGCGCCGGATCTCAGCATTGCGCGCAATCTTTTCCTTGGGCGCGAACCGGTCAAGCTGAAATGGCTGGGCGTGTTCGCGCCGCTCGATTTCGCCAAATTGCGCGATGCGGCGTCGGCGCTGTTGAAGCGCGTCGGCATCTCGAAAAAACTCGACGCCGATGCGCTGGTCTCGACGCTGTCGGGTGGCGAGCGGCAGTCGATTGCGATTTCTCGCGCCATGCAGTTCGCCGCCAAGGTCATCATCCTCGACGAACCAACCAACAATCTCGGCGTCGAGGAAACCCATGGCGTGCTGCGCTTCGTCAAGGAGGTGCGTGACGCCGGCCATTCGGTGCTCTTGATCACCCACAACATCCATCACGTGTTCCAGGTCGCCGACCGCATCATCGTCATGCGCCGCGGCGAGATCGTCGCCGAGCAGACGGTTGCCGATACCGATCTTCTGACCGTGGAAAGCATCATCACCGGCGCCGACATGTCGGCCCTGCTGAAAGAGACGAGAGCGAAGTGAAGAAGTTGGCCGTCACATGGTAGAACTCTACGGCAAGACGCTTTCGCGCCGGCAGGTATCGGAACGTTCGGGCATGCTGTCGCAATTTGCCGGCGTGCGGCTGATGACGCTTGGCGACGGCGTGGAACGCGGCATCCGCATGCTCGAGTTCCGCACCGGCTCGGGCCTGCGTTTCACGGCGCTGGTCGACCGGGCGCTCGACATCGCCGATTGCGACTTCAAGGGCCAGGCGATCGGCTGGCATTCGCCGAGCGGCTTTCGCAACCCCGGCCTACACGATTATGAGGGGGAAGGGGGCCTCGCCTGGGCGCGCTCGTTTTCAGGCCTGCTTGTCACCTGCGGCCTCGACCACATATTGGGCCGCGAAGCGGTGCCTGCCGATAGCTACAACTACCCGGGCAAGAAGACCGTGATCCATTCGCTGCACGGCCGTGTCGGCACCATTCCGGCACGGTTGACCGGTTATGGCGAGGCCTGGGATGGCGACCGCTGCGTGCTTTGGGCCGAAGGCATCGTTCAGCAATCGGCGGTGTTCGGCGAGGATTTGCATCTGATCCGGCGTATCGAGGCCGATGTCGGCGGCAACGAGATCCGGCTGTCGGACCGCGTCGTCAACCATGGCTTCAATCGCACGCCGCACATGTATTTTTACCACGTCAATGTCAGCCACCCCTTGCTCGACGAGGGTTCGCGCTATCTGGCGCCGATCCGCGACGTCGTCTGGGCTGGCCATGCAGGCGAACGCTACGAGGCGCAGAAGGTCGGCTACCGCACCGTGCCGGCGCCGCGACTGGGCTTCAGCGAGCAGGTCTGGCAGCATGAGATGGCGGCCGACGCCAATGGCGAGGTGCCGGTGGCGGTGGTCAACGACGGCATAGGGCTTGGCCTGGAAGTGATCACGCGCAAGGATCAGCTGCCTTGCGCCTACCAATGGCAGAATTTCCAGGCAGGGCAGTATGCGCTGGGCATAGAACCCTCGACACACCATGTCTTGGGCAATCTCGCGGCGCGCGAGCGAGGCGAGATGATCTGGCTGGAGCATGGCGAAGGCCGTTCTTATGACGCGGTGTTCCGGGTGCTCGACGGCGCCGGCGCGATCGCCGCGGCCGAAGCAAAGATCGCGTCGATCGCCAGGCAGCCGCAACAGGATTATCCTGTGCCGTCGGGCAATTTTCCGGGATTGGCGGACAGGGCATGATGCGAAACGAATGCTCCGGCTGGCGGGCCGGAAATCGGAGGTCGATGTGATGGAGAAAAAGCGCGACTACAGCCTGGTCGGGGAAAGCACGCGCATCGCGATCGAGACCGGGCTGGCCTCGGCCGAGTGGTATCACACCGATGTGCCGCGCAAGGCGATGAAAGAGCTGATGCAACGCTCGGACGGGCCGGCGATCCGCGACACGATCATCTGGATCGTTGCCATATTGGGTTCCGCCGCCGGCATCGCCTGGTTCTGGGGCACGTGGTGGATGGTGCCGTTCCTGCTCGTCTATGGCGTGCTCTATGGCTCGTCCAGCGACTCGCGCTGGCACGAGTGCGGCCACGGCACCGCCTTCCGCACGCGCTGGATGAACGATGCCGTCTACCAGATCGCCAGTTTCATGCTGATGCGCAACCCGGTGACCTGGCGCTGGAGCCATGCCCGCCATCACACCGACACGATCATCGTCGGCCGCGACGCCGAGATCGCGGTGATGCGTCCGCCGGACCTGCTGCGTGCCGCACTCGCCTTCACCGGCATTCTCGATTTCCGCTATTCGCTGCCGACGCTGGTGCGCAATGCGTTCGGCAGCATCTCGCCCGACGAGAAAAGCTTTATTCCCGAGATGGAGCTTCACAAGGTGGTCACAGCCGCGCGCTGGCATGTCGCCATCTATGTCGCGGCGATCGCGCTGGCGTTCTATCTGTGGTCGTTCCTGCCGCTGGTGCTTATCGGCCTGCCGCGCCTCTACGGCAGCTGGCACATGGTGCTGACCGGCCTGCTGCAGCATATCGGCCTGGCCGATAATGTCACCGACCACCGGCTGAACACGCGCACCGTCTACATGAACCCGATCAGCCGCTTCATCTACTGGAACATGAACTACCATGTCGAACATCACATGTTCCCGATGGTGCCGTATCACGCGCTGCCGAGGCTGCATGAATTGATCAAGCACGATCTGCCCGAGCCGAACCCTTCGATGTGGCATGCCTATCGCGAGGTCTGGCCGGTGCTGCTGAAGCAGCTTCAGTACGAGGACTATTTCCTCAAGCGCGAGCTGCCGCCGACGGCGCGGCCGTATCGGGACGAGTTCCATGCGCTGACCGTTCCGGCAGCGGCGGAATAGGGGAGAGGCAGATGGCCGACTGGGTTGAAGCGTGTGGCGTCGACGATGTCGAGGAAGAGGATGTCATCCGCTTCGATCATGGCGGGCGTACCTTCGCCATCTATCGCAGTCCCGATGACGAGTATTTCGCAACCGACGGGTACTGCACGCATGAGAAGGCGCATCTGGCCGATGGGCTGGTGATGGACGACATCATCGAATGCCCCAAGCACAATGGCCGCTTCAACTACAAGACGGGTGTGGCCCGAGGCGCACCGGTATGCGTCAATCTCGCCACCTATCCAGTGAAGGTCGAGGCTGGCAAAGTGATGATCCAGATCGGCTGACCTGCCGCCGAATGCAACTGAGGGAACCCATTTGATGAGCCGAAAAAGACCGACGGTGGCGGATTTGCGCGCCATGAAGGGCAAGCGACAGCTGACCATGCTGCGCGTGCTGACGATGGACGAGGCCGAGGCCGCGGAGCGCGCAGGGGTCGACATCGTCTCGGTGCCGCCCGAACTGGTGCTCAACCCGCAATACCGGGACGCCGCACCCAGCCTGTTCACCATGCCGGGCGACAATTTCTACGAGATCGGAACGGCGGACGATTTCGTGCGCTGGGCTTTCCGGCTCTACAAGGCCGGCGCCGACGCGGTCTATTGCAGCGCCGGCTACGCCACGATCAAGCGGATGGCCGATGACAATATCCCGGTGATCGGCCATGTCGGGCTGATCCCGTCACGGGCCACCTGGACCGGCGGCTTCAAGGCGGTAGGCAAGACCGCCGACACCGCCATGGAGGTCTTCGCGGCGGTGAAACAACTGGAGGCCGCAGGCGCCATCGGCGCCGAGATCGAGGTCGTCCCGGTCGAGGTGGCCAAGGCGATCTCGGAACGCACATCGCTGATCATGCTGTCGATGGGAGCGGGCACCGGTTGCGATGCGCAATATCTGTTCGCCGACGACATCCTCGGCCAGAACCGGGGCCACATGCCTCGCCATTCCAAGGTCTACCGCAACTTCGCCGCCGAATATGATCGTTTGCAGGCCGAGCGCATCGCCGCGTTCTCGGAGTATGTTGCCGATGTCAACAGTCTCGCCTATCCCGAAGACAAGCATGTGGTGCATATGGATCCGGCTGAGCTCAGCCTGTTCATGAAAAGGGTCGACAGGGCGTGAAATCTCAAGGCAATGATGCGACGGACGAGGCCGCGCCGGTTCATATTCTTACGCTTTCCTGCGAGGACCGGCCGGGGATCGTCGCCGCCGTCACGGCGGAGCTTGCCGCGAACGGCGCCAACATCGCCGAAAGCAGCCAGTTCTGGGACCGGCAGACCAATCGCTTTTTCATGCGGATCGCCTTCATCAGCCCGCCAGGCTCGACCAGGGACAGCCTGGAGCGGGCCTTGAAATCAAGTGTCGACCGGTTCGGCATGAAGACCGCGCTCGTCGATCAGGGGCGCCGCCCGAAGATCATCGTCATGGTCTCCAAGTTCGACCACGCGCTTCTCCATCTGCTGTACCAGATCAGGGTCGGCTGGCTGAACGCGGAGGTTGCCGCCGTCGTCTCCAACCACGAGGATGCCCGCCGCTTCGCCGAGCTGGAGGGCATCCCCTACCACCATTGGCCGACCACCAGGGAGAACAAGGCCGAACAGGAACAGAAGCTGCTGGACCTGGTGCAGCAAACAGGGGCTGAACTGGTCATCCTGGCGCGCTACATGCAGGTCTTTTCAAAAGGCCTGTCGGACCGGCTGTTCGGACGGGCGATCAACATCCACCATTCCTTCCTGCCGAGCTTCAAGGGCGCCAAGCCGTATCACCAGGCCTTCGACCGCGGCGTCAAGCTGATCGGTGCGACGGCGCATTACGTCACCTCCGACCTCGACGAGGGTCCGATCATCGATCAGGAGACCGAACGCGTCACCCATGCGATGAGCGCCGAGGACTTCGTCGCTGTCGGGCGCGACATCGAAAGCCGGGTGCTGGCGCGCGCCGTCAAGTTGCATCTCGAAGCCCGCGTCATGCTCAACGGCCACAAGACCATCGTCTTCTGAGAAGCCACGTCAGGCCGGCCAACTGCCGCCGGCGAGCGCGGCGTAAAGCGTCTCGGCGTCGATACCGAGCGGCCGGTCCTCTTTCAGCATGGGGACGAGCGAGCGTATCGCCGTGTGAATTGCGGCGGTGCGTGGCGCCAATGTGAAGCCGTCGCGCAGGTCGATGGCCTGTGCGGCGGCCATCAATTCGAAGGCGATCAGGCGGCGCCACAGCGCGATCATCCCGGCGCATTTTGCCACCGCCAGAGGCGTCTGCGTGGCGTGATCCTCGACGCCTTCCGACACGGCCAGGAAGTCGAGCATCACCGGATTGGCCTTGTGGCGGATGGCGGCCAGGATCGACGTCACCGTCTTCTGCAGCGGTACGAGGCCGGCCGAGGCGCCGCCGACCGGCGACAGATATTTCGGCAGGCCATTGCGGCCGGAACCGGTGAGCTGGATGAAGCGCGCGGCACTGGCCGCGGCACATTGGGCGATCGCCAGGCCGAGCGTCTCGAAGGCGAGCGCCAGCGAGGCTGTGTGGAAATTGCCGGTCGACAGCACCAGTCCATCATCGCCCAGCACCAGCGGGTTGTCGGCGGCGGCGTTGAGTTCGATCTCGACAGCCTGTCTCGCCTGACCGATCGCCTCGATCAGCGCGCCATGGATCGACGGCATGCAGCGGATCGACAGCGGGTCCTGCAAGGTGGTCGGCGCCGGCGCCTCGTCTCGGGCGAGCAGATCGTGCAGCACCTTGGCTGCTTGCTGCTGGCCTGCCGCCGGACGCGCCATATGCAGGCGCGGATCGAGGATGGTGCGGTTGGCACCGATGCCTTCCATTGTCAGCGCACCGGCCTGCTGTTGCTGGGCAAGGGCGCGCAATGCATCCGTCACCGCAAGTGCGCCGCTGCCGGCGGACACCGCCGAGGCGTTGATCAGCGACAGGCCGTCCTTGGGCGCCAGGCTGATGGGGGCGAGGCGCGCCATCATCAGCGCCTTGGCCGCCGGCATGAGACGGCCCTGATAGTCGGCTTCGCCATCGGCGGTGAGCATGCGGGCGAGTGCTGTCATCAACACCAGGTCACCGGCGCCGATCGAGCCGAGCGACGGCATGACGGGATGGACGCCGGCATTGAGCGCGTCGACCAAAGCGACGAAGACGGAAGGCGACAGGCCGGAGCCGCCGACCGACAGCATCGACGCACGGGCAAGCATGGTTGCCCGCACGGCTTCAACCGGCAGCACCTCGCCGACGGCGCCACTGCGTCCTTCCAGGAGCTGGCGCTGGAAGGCGCCGGCGTCGCCGTCGACCGCGGTGCCGAGATTGGCGCCGAGCCCGGTGTTCAGGCCATAGATCTGCTGGCCGGACGCGGCGGCCTGGTCGAGCACTTTTCGTGCCTTTTCCAGCCTGCCGATGACATCGGGTCCAATCTCCACCTTGCGCCCATCGCGGGCGACCGCGGCGACATCGTCAATACCGACGCCGGTTCCGGTGAGGACGAGCGCGCTCATGCGAAGCGCAGCCGCTGGCCGATGCCTTGCACTTGGGCCTTGGCCAGCATCGCCTTGCCCAGCGCAATGTCGGACAGCGACAGGCCGCGATGCCAGAACAGGATCGTTTCGGCGTCGCTTTCGCGCCCGGCTTTCAGACCGGCGGCGATCTGGCCAAGCTCGGCATGCAGCGTCTTCTCGCTCAGCCGCCCGGTCTCGACATGGGCGCGCAGCGAGCCGAACTTGCCGCCCTTGCACTGGCCCCAATCGTCGACGACCATTTTCTGCATGATATCGGTCAACGACAGTTCCACCGCGCTCATCGTGCCGTAGGGCACGACCAACGCGCCGGGCTTGATCCATTCGGTCTTGAGCAATGGCTGCGGCTCCGGCAACCGCGAGGCCTCGACGACAATGTCGGCGCCCTCGATGCAGCTTTTCCAGTCGGCGACCGCCGTCACCGTCTTGCCGAGATCGGCGGATAGTCTGGCGGCAAAACCGTCGCGGCTTTCCGGGCGGCGCGAATGGACGCGGATCTCGTCGAAATCGAAGAGATGGTCGAGCAGGCGGACATTCCAGTAGGCGGTGCCGCGCGCGCCGATATGGGCCAGCACTTTGGAATTCTTTCGCGCCAGATGCCTGGCGCCGATGGCGGTGACGGCGCCTGTGCGCATGTCGGTGATGACGGTGGCGTCGAGGATGGCGCGCGGCGCGCCGGTGCGCGGGTCGAACAGGTTGAGGATGCCGAATTCGGAAGGCAGGCCATGCAGGTAATTGTCGACATAGTCGCCGACGATCTTGACGCCGGCCGTGTCGAGCGGCGCGACGTAGCCGCGCAACACGTCGAAATGGCCGTGGAAGGACGGGTCCGGCTCGAGATGGACGCGCGGTTCGATCACCGTCTGGCCCCGGCCCTGCGCCACCAGGCCAGCCTCGACGGCAGCGATGATTTCGCCATCGGTCATGGCAAGGGCATCGATGTCGAGGGCATTGAGGTAGTCGATGTAGATG
>NZ_RZQY01001140.1:0-935 GCF_003998575.1 Mesorhizobium sp. M7A.F.Ca.CA.001.10.2.1
CACCAAAGATTGCATGTAATAATCTTTCTTCTGCTGTAAGTTCTGTAACTCCTTTTGGTGTTACTTTACCTACTAAGATGTCTCCATCATTAACTTCAGCACCAACATAAACGATACCACGTTCGTCTAAGTTTTTAAGTGCACTTTCAGAAACATTAGGAATATCACGTGTAATCTCTTCAGGTCCTAATTTAGTATCACGAGCTTCTGATTCATACTCTTCAATATGAATTGAAGTGTAAACGTCGTCTTTAACTAAACGTTCACTCATGATTACAGCATCCTCGTAGTTATAACCGTCCCAAGTCATGAATCCAACAACAACGTTACGGCCTAATGCCATTTCGCCTAATTCCATTGAAGGACCATCAGCTAGTATTTCGTTATATTCAACGATGTCACCAGCAGCAACAATTGGGCGTTGGTTATAACAAGTACCAGAGTTAGAACGTTTGAATTTCGCTAATGGATAACGATCTAATTCACCTTCGTGCTCTTGTCCATTTTGTTCAACTAGACGACGTACTAAGATTTCATTAGATTCAACATGTTCAACTCTACCTCTATGGTTTGCTGTAATAGCAGCACCTGAGTCACGTGCAGCAACATGTTCCATACCAGTACCAACAAATGGAGCTTCAGGGTTCATCAATGGTACTGCTTGACGTTGCATGTTTGCACCCATTAACGCACGGTTAGAGTCATCGTTTTCTAAGAATGGGATACATGCTGTAGCTGCTGATACAACCTGTTTAGGTGAAACATCCATGTAATCCATTTTTTCTTTAGCCATAACTGTGTTATTACCACGGAAACGACAAACAACTTCATCGTCTAAGAAACGGCCATTTTCATCTAATCGAGAGTTCGCTTGGGCAACAACATAACTATCTTCTTCATCAGCAGTTAAATAGTCAATTTGATCAGTAATTGCA
>NZ_RZQY01001141.1:0-932 GCF_003998575.1 Mesorhizobium sp. M7A.F.Ca.CA.001.10.2.1
GAGAACGGGTTGGTGAGGCCACCGGTCATATAGAGCAGGCCGGCAAGCTGCAGGCTGTCGAAGATGAGGATGCCGAAGGCGGCAAGCGGCGTGAGCCGGTGCGCCGCCGGAAAGCGGAAGGCGAGAAACAGGTTCATCCATGCCGAACAGGCGATCAGGGCAAAGCAGAGGCTGACCGGCAGCGGAAACTTCAGCCCATAGGCGACGACGAGCACCGTCAGGCTCTGACCGACAATGGCAAGCCAGCGCAACCGGATCAGCGTGTTGAGGCGCAATCTCTGGCTCTGCTGGAAATCGGGCGAACGCAAAACGTTGATCATGGCCATGAGTTACAGCCGCGAAGCGGCAAACGCTAGGTACCGCCCCAATCCGAGGAGTCGGAACGGGGCTCTACTTCTTGTTTGAGCATGATCTTTTCCAAAAACCGGCTTCCACTTTTTGGGATCATGCTCTGGGTTTGGCG
The DNA here is from genome assembly GCF_003998575.1 of Mesorhizobium sp. M7A.F.Ca.CA.001.10.2.1. Classification (NCBI taxonomy): domain Bacteria; kingdom Pseudomonadati; phylum Pseudomonadota; class Alphaproteobacteria; order Hyphomicrobiales; family Phyllobacteriaceae; genus Mesorhizobium; species Mesorhizobium sp. M7A.F.Ca.CA.001.10.2.1. The sequence continues at coordinate 464 of NZ_RZQY01001141.1, forward strand.
CGGGCGGTGGCGGTCGCGAGCAGCGGGTTTTCCGGCCAGACATGCTTGGGATAGCGGCCGCGCATGTCGGCGCGCACATCGGCCCAGGAGCCCCGCCAGAAGCCGGGCAGGTCGCGCGTCGTCTGGATCGGCCGGTGTGCCGGCGACAGGAGTTCGAGCGTCAGCGGCACGGCGCCATTGGCGATCGAAGGATGGCGGTCGAGGCCGAACAGCTCCTGCACGCGAATCGCCAGCACCGGCCATTCGCCGTCATAGCGGATCGGCACATGGCTGCCCGACGGAGCACCGAAATGGGTCGGCGCCAGCGTATCGATCCTGCGCTGCAGATCGTGTGGCACGAGGCTGGCCAGCCCGGCCGAGACAACGCCCGCATCGATGGCGGCAAAGGATGCCGCGCCGGACAGGTAAGGCAGCAGCCAGTCGTCGAGGCGCTCGATGAGGGCGTCATCCGCCATGTCGGGCCAGGGCG
>NZ_RZQY01001143.1:0-914 GCF_003998575.1 Mesorhizobium sp. M7A.F.Ca.CA.001.10.2.1
CCCCCGCCGCTCTGCAGCCGGCGCGAACAGCCTGCGATAATGGTCGAGGTCAAAGCGGTCACCCTCGCTGGCCGCGATCAGCACCAGTTCGGCCTCATCGCCGGACCCGGTCAGCACAAAAGGCAGGCCCTCGATCGCGGAGCGGTCAGCTTCACGGCTGATCAGCAGACATTTTGTCCCTGGGCGCAGCTTCCCCGAAATCGCCATCTGCCTGAAGGATCGCCACGCCACCTCGCCGGAAGAAACGAAATGATCCCAGCTTCCCGCTTCGAAGCCGAGTTTCATGAGCCGGCTTTCATTGGGTCGTGCCCGCCTGCCGGAGTTCGAAACCAGCACCACGGTCTTGCCGGCGCGCTTCAGCGCCGACAGCGCTGCCACCGCGCCTGGATAGGGCCGTGTGCCGTCATGCAGCACGCCGAACTGGTCGAGCAGGAACACGTCGTAGCGCTCCGCCAGCGGCCCGATGCCGTCGAGACGTTCGATCGTTTTGGCGCTCATAGGAGTCCTGCCCGGCTTGCACCCATCAGCGCCAGCCGCGCCGTGCCGGCGGCGGCCTCGTCGGAAAGCGCGGGCAGGAAATCGACGCCGAGCCTGCGTCGCCGGATTGCCGTCCAGGCCGGGTTCGCCGCCCCGCCTCCGACGCTCCGGACCGATATCAGCGCGGGCGCGCCGAGTTCGGCAAGCCTGTCATAGCCGAGCGTTTCGATCGCGGCGATGCCTTCGAACATCGCTTTCAGATAATCGGCGTCGTCCGCCGGCCGGGGCGCAAGGCGAGGCGGCAGCGCCGGATCGGCGATCGGAAATCGTTCGCCCGTGGCGGGAAGCGGATAGTAATCGAGGCCGGTGTCGGTCTCCGGGTCGATTGTCGCGCTGAGTTCGATGATACAGGCGAGCGGAAAATGCTGAGCCAGCAC
>NZ_RZQY01001144.1:0-913 GCF_003998575.1 Mesorhizobium sp. M7A.F.Ca.CA.001.10.2.1
ATACCAGCCAGGCGCGCGAAGAACGGCCGCGACCATATTGTCCCGCTGTGCGAAATGGCAATCCGGATCATCGGCGATCAGATCGCAGACGTGAAGGCGCTGTCGGAGCGCAAGGGCAGGGCGGTACCGCCTTTCGTTTTTCCTGGACCGGGCGCCCGTGCAGCAGTCACCGGCGCATCTGTCCCGAAGGCAGTGAAGCGAGAAGAGATCAGCAAGCGCGGCGTAGCGATGATCATGGGCATTGCACCGTGGACGCCGCATGACCTTCGGCGATCTGCTGCGACGGGCATGGAAGAAATCGGCATTTCGCCGTTCATCGTCGGGCATGTGTTGAATCACGTTTCGGCGACCAAGAGTACGGTCACGTCGCGGGTATATGCGCGCTACGACTATATGAGCGAGAAACGGGATGCCTTGGAGCGTTGGGCCGATCGGCTTGCCGGCATCATTGCAGGCAAGAGCCACATCGAACCTCTGCGAGCGAAGGCAGTTGCATGAACCGGTCTGAGCAGTCGCCGTTCGACCCCGAAACCCTTCTGCCGCTCGTCGAAGTCTTCGCGGTTGATCCCTCTGACTGCGGCCGCAATCGAATGATTGTCGGCTAATGGACGCGCTTTGCCTTGCCTATCGGGAGCTGTTTCACCGATCCTACGTCCTTTCGGAACGCCGTGACAAACGCACGCCGACACCACCGCCATTTTCAGGAATGAACTCGATGCCGGCATTCTCAAGCGTTTTCTGGAGGAGATATCGCGTTCCTGTTTGAGGAACAGAACGCTCGTTTTCGAAATTGCGAATGGTAACAGCACTCGCGCCGGAGCGGGCGGCGAGATCCTCTTGCGTCCATTTCAACAGCGCTCGTGCGGCGCGACATTGGGAAGAATCCATGCCGCAAACTGGTGATAACTCCCGA
>NZ_RZQY01001145.1:0-912 GCF_003998575.1 Mesorhizobium sp. M7A.F.Ca.CA.001.10.2.1
GAGGAGATGGATGCCACCAGCAGCGAGTTGACCAGCGCCGAGGTCAGCCGCGTGTCCGAAAGAACCGCATCGTACCAGCGCAGCGACGGGCCGGTGAAGGGCGGGATCGGGAACGACGTCGCCTGCAGCGAAAACAGCACCAGCACGACGACCGGCAGGAAGATGAAGCCGTAGACGGCGAGCGCGTAGAGCCAAGAGGCGATGTGGACGAGCGGGCGCATCTCAGGCCCGCTCGATCTTCAGCCAGCGCGCGCAGGCGAGGTAGGCTGATGTGACCACCGCCATCAGGATAATCGACAGCGCCGAGGCCAGCGGGAAATCGCCGCGCCGGCCGATCTGCATCATCACCAGTTGCGGCATCAGCAGCTCGTTGTTGCCGCCCAGGATCTGCGGCGTGATGTAATCGCCGATGCACAGCACGAAGGTCAGGAAGGCGCCGACCATGATGCCGGGCAAGGTCAGCGGCAGCACGATATGCAGGAAGGTGCGCACCGGCCCGGCGCCGAGATCGGCGGCCGCCTTGCGGTAGCTCGGGCTCAACTGCTTGAGGTTGGCAAAGATGGTCAGCGTCAACAGCATGACGAAGAAATGCACGAAGCCGGTGACGGTGGCGAAACGCGTGTTGGCGAGTTGCAGCGGCTCGCTGATCAGGCCAGAGCCGGTCAGCGCCCGGTTGACGACGCCGTTCTGCGCCAGCACCAGCAGCCAGGAATAGGAGCGCACGACATAGGATGTCCAGAACGGCAGCACCGCCAGCATCAGCGCCAGCCGCTGCCAGCGTTCCGGCACCTGTTCGGCGAGGATCCAGGCAAAGGGATAGGCGAGCAGCACCGAGACCACGGTGACGATCGCGGTGACCTGCAGTGAGTTCACCATCGCCTGCCAGTAGGAAGGGTTGGTGAAGAACTGGCT
>NZ_RZQY01001146.1:0-909 GCF_003998575.1 Mesorhizobium sp. M7A.F.Ca.CA.001.10.2.1
GGATGGAGATGAAGGAACCGGCAAACATGACCGGCGCCAGCAATTCGCGGGTGAAGATGACGATCTGCGGCCCAAGGATGGCGGTGACGATGCCGCCGGCCAGCACGAATGAGATGGCACGCGCCTTGAATTCCGGCGGTGCGTTGTCGGCAGCGGCGAAGCGGAACTGCTGGACGAAGGCGCCGCCGACACCGATCGTGAGCAAGCCAAAGGCAAACAGCCAGAAGCTGCCTTGAAAAAGCGCAAGCGTGGCGACGAGGCCGCCAAGCGCCGTGACGATCGTTCCGGTCATGAAGCCGCCGCGCTGGCCCATGCTGCGGATGATGGCCGCTGCAGGCAGCGCGCCGAGCGCCACGCCGATGTTGAAGCCGGTGACCGGCGCTGTCGCCAATGATTTGTCGGGGCCAAGCAGATATTGCCCGGCCAGCGCGCCCACGGAGATGGCGATGGGAGCGGCCGAGCCGATGATCGCCTGCGAGGCGGCCAGGATCAGCGCCGTGCGGCGCGCCTCCCTGCCTGCCTCGACGGCGATTGCCGTCATGATGCGTCCTTGCCCCGCCCCTCGCCACGCACCCGGCGAGACACACGGTCGAGCACGGCATTGACCAGCTTCGGCTCGTCTTCCTCGTAGAAGGCCTTGGCGATGTCGACATATTCGGAGACGATGACCGCGACGGGGACATCCTCGCGCTTCATCAACTCGTAGACGCCGGCACGCAGAATGGCGCGCAGCGTCGAATCGAGCCGCGACAGCGGCCAGTCCTCGGTCAGCGCCTGGCGGATGATCGGATCGATGGTCTTCTGGTTCTCGACGACACCCGCCAGGATGGCGCGAAACCATTGCGCATCGGCCTCGCGATAGAGCGCTCCGTCGACTTCCTTGCCGAGACGAAAGGCCTCGTATTCGGC
>NZ_RZQY01001147.1:0-909 GCF_003998575.1 Mesorhizobium sp. M7A.F.Ca.CA.001.10.2.1
ACTGCCGACCGACCATCTGGTCAAGGCAGCCGGCTCTTCCGTAAACACCGGTCCGTTCGGCGAAACCATCGCCGGCGACCACCGGCCGAAGTCGCTCGCCAGCGCCTCGTGAACTTGCTTCCTGCGTCCTCGCGGTTGCGCGTCGCCATTATCGGCGGCGGCTTTTCCGGCGCCGCGGTGGCGTGGCACCTGGCGCAAATGCCTCGACCGGAGCGCATTTCCATTTCCGTGATCGAGCCACGACCGGTTCTTGGCGGTGGCCTTGCCTATTCCAGCGAGGAACCGTCTCATCGGGTTAATGTTCCCGCGATCAGGATGAGCATGGCTCCCGACGACCCGCAGCATTTTGCACGCTGGTTGACTGGCAGCGGAGAACTCGAACACGACCCGGACGCCATCTGGAAGAACGGCGACGCTTTTCCGCGCCGGCGTGTGTTCGGTCGCTACGTCGCCGAGCATCTGGCGCCGTATCTCGGTTCCGGCCTTGTCCGTCATGCCGAAGGTCTCGCCATACGCGTGACGCGCGATGCCAGTGGCGCGGGCTGGACCGTGCATACGTCCAGTGGGTTGGTCGCTGCCGATATCGTCGTCCTGGCAGCGACGCACCCACAGCCCGCGATTCCAGCCGCGCTGATCCATCTGACGGAAGCACCGGGTTTCATCGCCGACCCGTACGCACCAGCGGCGCTTGCCGGGATTGGTCCGGAGGCGTCGGTGCTGATCGTCGGCTCCGGGCTGACCTCTGCCGACATGGTCGCCGAACTCGACCGTCGTGGCCATCGCGGCCGCATCCTCGCGCTGTCGCGCCGCGGCTTACGCTCGCGCGGACACCCCGATGTCAGGGGCGAGCCTTTTGGCGATTTTGCATCCGCGCCGGCCACGACGGTCGAGTTCGGCGACCATGTCGGC
>NZ_RZQY01001148.1:0-908 GCF_003998575.1 Mesorhizobium sp. M7A.F.Ca.CA.001.10.2.1
GTATAGTGACGGGGAGAGGGGCGCTATTATCACCGGTTTCGCCAATGACCAGCATTGCAAGAAGAGGACAGTCGTTGCGGCCAGCCCCTTCTCCCCGTCAGTATATGGGGAGAAGTGCCCGGCAGGGCGATGAGGGGCGGCGCCGACGCTCGGCAAAGGTGAATTCGAACCTGAAGCGATTGCCCGCCGGGCATGGCCTGAATATCAACAATCCTAGACGAACAGATCGACCTTCTGGAACGTCGTCACGTCGATCAGGCCGACATCGGAAATCCTGAGTTCGGGAATGACGACCAGCGCCAGCAGCGAGTGCTGCATGTAGGCGTTGTTCAGCGAACAGCCCATCTTGCGCATCGCCTCGGTGAGCTTCTCTGCCTTGGCCGCGACGATCTCGGCCCGCTCGTCCGACATCAGCCCGGCGATCGGCATTTCGACCAGCGCCAGTTCCTTGCCCTTGGAGAACAGCACGACGCCGCCGCCGACTTCGCCCAGGCGGTTTACGGCCAGCGCCATGTCCTGCTTGTTGGTGCCGACGCAGATGATGTGGTGGGCGTCATGCGCCACGCTGGACGCCATGGCGCAGTCGCCCACATAGCCGAAGCCGGAAACGAAGGCGTTGGTGACGCCGCCCGTGCCCCGGTGGCGCTCGACCAGCGCGATCTGGCAGATGTCGTTGCGGCGGTCCATGGCGACCAGCCCGTCCTCGACCGGCAGATCGGCCTCAAGCGCGCGCGTCGGCGCCTGGTTCTCGATAACGCCGATGACACGCACCCGCACCTCGTTGGCGCCCTTGGGCGCCGTGATGTCGAAGTCGTCGCCCTTCAGCTTCTTGCCGAGCTTGACGGTGTTCTTCGCCGTCTTCGGGTAATCATAGGCCGGAATATCGATTTCGAGCTTGCCGCCCTTGG
>NZ_RZQY01001149.1:0-907 GCF_003998575.1 Mesorhizobium sp. M7A.F.Ca.CA.001.10.2.1
ACAAGGCATGGCCGGCTTGTCGGCAACCGCTACATCTTCCCGAAAGTCTCGGTCGGCGCCACCCATGTGCTGATGATGGCCGCGGCGCTCGCCAAGGGCGAGACGGTGCTGGAAAATGCGGCTTGCGAGCCCGAGATCGTCAACCTCGCCGAGTGCCTCAACGCCATGGGCGCGAAGATTTCCGGCGCCGGCACGCCAACCATCACCATCGACGGCGTCGAATCGCTGTCGGGTGCGCGCGTGCGCGTCATCCCCGACCGCATCGAGACCGGCACCTATGCCATGGCCGTCGCCATGACCGGCGGCGACGTCGTGCTCGAAGGCGCGCGGCCGGACCTGCTGCAGACGGCACTGGACGTGATCGCCCAGACGGGTGCGGAGATCACCCCGACCAATTCCGGCATTCGTGTGAGGCGCAACGGCGCCGGCATTTCGCCGGTCGACGTGACGACAGCGCCGTTTCCGGCCTTCCCGACCGATTTGCAGGCGCAGTTCATGGGCCTGATGACGATGGCCAAGGGCAAGTCGCGGATCACCGAGACGATCTTCGAGAACCGCTTCATGCATGTGCAGGAACTGGCGCGGCTCGGCGCTCATATCACGCTTTCGGGCCAGACGGCGATCGTCGACGGCGTGCCGAAACTGAAGGGCGCGCCGGTCATGGCAACCGATCTTCGCGCCTCGGTGTCGCTGGTCATCGCCGGCCTGGCGGCGGAAGGCGAGACCACGGTCAACCGCGTCTACCATCTCGACCGCGGCTTCGAGCGGCTGGAAGAAAAGCTGTCCAACTGCGGCGCGGTGATCGAACGGATTTCGGCGTAGCCCGCGACCTCGGCTCCTCTCCAGCAACGCAGGAGATTGGCGAGATCCTTCGCGGCAGCGTCCTTCTCCCCGTCACTATATGGGG
>NZ_RZQY01000114.1:0-12442 GCF_003998575.1 Mesorhizobium sp. M7A.F.Ca.CA.001.10.2.1
GCTGAGGACATCGCCGGCGCAATATCGGCGCGAATTCTCCAGAAGGACCGACCAGGGCGAGCGCATGACGTACGTTCTGTCGTCCTGATCTATTCAGTCCCGCTTGACCTGATGTGCCGGATTGCCGACCACCGTGGTGTTCGCAGCCACGTCGCGCGTCACCACCGCGCCGGCGCCGACGATGGCACCTTCACCGATGCTGACGCCGCCAAGGATGACGGCTGAGCCGCCGATCCACGCATTGGCGCCGATCTCGACCGGCTTGGCGATCTCCAGTCCAGCTTGCCGCCCAGCGACCTCCTTGTGATGCTCGGCGCAATAAATCTGCACATTGGGACCGAGCAGCGTTCCCTTGCCGATGCGCACACTCGCCGTGTCGAGGATGGTGCAGCCGGCATTGAGGAAGACGCCGTCGCCGAGAAAGATGTTGAAACCATAGGCGCAGTGAAACGGCGCCTCGATGCGGGCACCCTCGCCGGCGTTGCCGAGTAAAGCTTTCAAGCCCGACCCGAGATTGCCGCGCTGCCGCGGCGGCAGGCAATTGTGCTCGAACACCGCGTCACGCGCTACCACACGCAAGGACTCCAGCTCATCATCGAGGCAGGTGTACCATTCGCCGGCCGCCATCTTCACGCGCTCGCTTTCGGCTATGACGCGGTCTCCAGTTCACGTCCTTCAAAAGCACAAGTGCGGCCAACAGAAAAGCGCCGATGCAAGTACTGGTCAAATATTGGACCTATGGTAGCCTGCGTCTCAAGGCCGTCCTGGCCCGGTGATCGAGGGGGATCGACCATGCTCTACATTCTCGCACTTCTGATCGGCGTCGTTGCCGGTCTTCGCGCCATGACGGCGCCGGCTGCCGTTGCCTGGGGCGCTTATCTCGGCTGGCTGCCGGTTGCCGGCACCTGGGCGAGCTTCATGAGTCACTGGGCGGCTGTCGGCATCTTCACCATCCTGGCCATCGTCGAACTGGTCACCGACCAGTTGCCGTCGACGCCGAGCCGTAAAGTGCCGCAGCAATTCGGCGCCCGCATCGTCATGGGCGCCTTCACCGGCGCGGTGATCGGCGCGACAGGCGGTGCCACCATCGGCGGCTTGATTGCCGGCGCCATCGGCGCCGTCATCGGCACGCTGGGCGGCGCTGAAGCTCGCGGCCGGCTCGCAGCCGCCTTCGGCAAGGATCCGCCCGCCGCCTTCATCGAGGACGCGGTGGCGATCATCGGCGGCCTGCTGATCGTAGCGGCGGTGGCATGACGACGAAAACCTTCGACGCCATCATCATCGGTGCCGGACAGGCTGGCCCTCCGCTGGCCGGCCGACTGACGGCCGCCGGCATGAGCGTGGCGCTGATCGAGCGCAAGCTGGTCGGCGGCACCTGCGTCAACACCGGCTGCATGCCGACCAAGACCATGGTCGCCAGCGCCTACGCCGCGCATCTTGCGCGCCGCGCCGCCGACTATGGCGTGACGCTCAGTGGCCCCGTCGGCGTCGACTATGCCAGGATCAAGGCGCGCAAGGACAAGGTGACGATCGACGCCCGCACCAATCTCGAGACCTGGATTGCCGGCATGGACAAATGCACCCTCTATCGCGGCCATGCGCGTTTCGAATCCGCCAACACGGTGCGCGTCGGCGACGATCTGCTGACCGCCGAAAAGATCTTCCTCAACACCGGCGGCCGAGCCTCGGTCCCAGACCTGCCTGGCATCCACGACATCGACTATCTGACCAATTCCTCGATGATGGATCTCGACGTGCTGCCGCGCCATCTCATCGTCGTCGGCGGCAGCTACATCTCGCTCGAATTCGCACAGATGTTCCGCCGCTTCGGTAGCGAAGTTACCGTCATCGAGAAGAGCCCACGCCTGACCGGCCGCGAGGACGAGGATGTCTCCGCCGCCATCCTGTCGATCCTCGAAAACGAGGGCATCACGGTCCATGTCGGCGCCGACGACATCGCTTTCGCCAGACAGGGCCAGGACATTGCCGTAACCTTCTCCGCCGGCAAACCGCCGGCGGTCGGCTCGCACGTGCTGCTGGCTCTGGGGCGGACGCCCAACACCGATGACCTCGGCCTGGAGAGGGCTGGCGTGGAGGTCGACAAGCGCGGCTTCGTCTCTGTAGACGACCAGTTGCGCAGCAGCGTGCCCGGCATCTGGGCGATGGGCGACTGCAACGGCAGGGGCGCCTTCACCCACACCTCCTACAACGACTACGAGATCGTCGCCGCCAACCTGCTGGACAACGATCCGCGCAAGGTCAGTGATCGCATCGAAGCCTATGCGCTCTACATCGACCCACCGCTCGGCCGCTGCGGCATGACCGAGGCCGCGGTGAAGAAATCCGGCCGTCGCGCGCTGGTCGGCCAGCGGCCGATGACCCGCGTCGGCCGCGCTATCGAAAAGGGCGAGACGCAGGGCTTCATGAGGATCCTGGTCGACGCCGACACCAGGCAGATCCTCGGCTGCTCGGTGCTCGGCCCCGGCGGCGACGAGGTTATCCATAGCGTACTCGACCTGATGTACGCCAAGGCGCCCGTCGACACGCTGGCGCGTGCCGTGCACATCCACCCGAATGTCTCGGAGCTGTTGCCAACCATTGCCCAGGAATTGAAGCCGCTGGTTTGACAGCCTGTTAGCGACCCATTTCAAAGCTCTTCCTTTTCTGCATCGCTGCGATGCAGCAATGCAGCTTGCGCACGGTGGCGTCCTTCGCGCAGTCTCAATTTGAACCGATTCAGTCTGGACGCCCCATGCCCTTGCCGATCCTTGCGCTTGCCATTGCGTCCTTCTGCATCGGTACCACCGAATTCGTGATCATGGGCCTGCTGCCCGAGGTCGCAGCCGACCTCGGCGTATCGATCCCTTCTGCCGGCCTGCTGGTTACCGGATATGCGCTGGGCGTCGTCTTCGGCGCGCCGATCGTGGCGATGGCCACCGCGCATTTGCCGCGTAAGCCTGTGCTGGTCGGGCTGGCCGTCCTGTTCGTCATCGGCAATCTGTTTTGCGCCATCTCGCCCAACTACTGGACGCTGATGGCCGCGCGCGTTTTCACCGCTTTCGGCCATGGCGCCTTCTTCGGCATCGGCTCGGTCGTTGCCGCCAGCCTGGTGCCGCGCAACAAACGCGCCAGCGCCATCGCGCTGATGTTCGCCGGGCTGACGCTGTCCAACATCCTGGGTGTTCCCGCCGGAACCGCACTTGGCGAAGCGTTCGGCTGGCGCTCCACCTTCGTTGCCGTGGTCGGTATCGGCCTGATCTCGGTGGCAGCGATCGCCTGGCTGGTGCCGTCCGATGTCGCCCAGCCAAGCGGTGGCGGCCTGCGCGGCGAGCTGCGCGTGCTGGGCAAGCTGCAGGTCTGGCTGGCCATGCTGATCGCGGCGCTGACCTCCGCAAGCCTGTTCACCGTCTTCACCTACATCAAACCCTACCTCACCGAGGTATCGGGCTTGTCGACCTCGGCAGTCACGTGGGTTCTGCTGCTGTTCGGCGCGGGCATGACCATCGGCAACATTATCGGCGGCAGACTGGCCGACTGGAAACTGATGCCGACAGTGATCGGCACGCTGCTGCTGATGGCCCTGCTTTTCGTTGGCTTCAGGCAGTTCGGCGCAATCGCCAGCGTTGCCGTCGGCATCGTCTTCCTGTGGGGCCTGCTCATCTTCGTCGTCGTGCCGCCGCTGCAGATCCGGGTCGTCGAGGCGGCCTCCGAGGGACCGAACCTCGCCGCCACGCTGAACCAGGGCGCCTTCAATGTCGGCAATGCCAGCGGCGCCTGGATCGGCGGCGTTGCCCTTTCCGCCGGTGTTTCCTATGCCAATTTGCCGCTGGTCGGCGCAGCACTCGCTTTGTTGGCGGTCACCGTCGCCGTGCTGTCGCAGGCGCTGGACCGGCGCGCGCCGGTCATCCCGCTTCCGGCTGAATAGCCTCTTGCGCCCATAGCGCGGCGGGCTGGACCAATCGACATCGGCGCCTTCAAATCGCATGTCTCTCGCTCTTGATGGAGGAAGTCATGCAGAAATCGATCGAGCGCATCGCCGGCGAAAGCGAAGGGGTTTCCTACGAATTCCCGCTGTTCCGCTTCACTGGTTCCGACAAGGCTGCTCCTTCGGCATACCTACAGGCGGCACTCCATGCCGGCGAGTTGCCGGGCGTCGTCGCCATCGACGCGCTGATGCCGATGCTTGCCAAAGCGGAGGCCGAAGGCCGCATCAAGGGCAATCTCACCGTCGTGCCCTGGGCCAATCCGATCGGCCGGGCGCAATATCATTTCGGCGAGCATCAGGGCCGCTTCCATCTGGGCACGCGCACCAATTTCAACCGCGGCTTTCCGCTACTCACCGCGCCCGACACAGCGCTCTTGCCCGACACCACCCTTGGCAGCGTCGACCAGCGGCTGAAGACGCGGCTGGTGCAGCTCTCGCTCGGCCATGACATCGTGCTCGACCTGCACTGCGATGACGAGGGCCTCGCCTACCTCTACGTCCACACCAGCCTGTGGCCTGCCATGGCCGATTGCGCCGCCGCCATGGGCGTCGACGCGGTCGTGCTGTGGAGCGACGACACCGACGGCACCTTCGAGGGCGCCTCGATCATGCCCTACCAGAACGTCCCCGCCGATGTGGCCAAGCTCGACCGCCGCGTCGCCACCACCGTCGAATATCGCGGCATCCTCGATGTCGACGGTGCCCTGGCCGCCGCCGACGCCGACGGCCTCTACCGGCTGTTGGTGGCGCGCGGCGTGATCGCCGATAGCACCCTGCCCGCGCCGGGTCCTTTCACCGGCTTCGTGGCGCCATTGGAAAACATCGACATGATGCCGGCGCCACGGGCCGGTGCCGTGCTCTACGACGTGAAACCCGGCGACCGCGTCGCCAGGGGCGCGCGCCTCGCCACCATCGTCCATGCACCGGGTGAAGCCGACGGCCGCACCGAGGTGTTCGCGCCGCAGGACGGCATCATCCTGACCCGCCGCTCGCGCCGCATCATCCGCGCCGGCGAGGATCTTCTGAAGCTGGTCGGCGACAGGAAGAGCACCGACGCCCGGTCGGGAACGCTGGAGGACTGACTTAACCCGAAATAGCCAGTCGCGCCTTCGCCTCCAGCCATTCCGCCATCTGCCGGTAAGGCACCGGGCCGTGGCTGATGCGGGCGACGCCGAGTTCGGCCAGCCGCTGGCGCGGCGGCACGTGCCCCAGCGCAATGATGTTGACCGGCAACGCGATTGCCTTGCAAAGCGTCTCGATCAGGTCCTCATCGCCAAGACCCGGCGCAAAGAAGCCGTGTGCGCCGGCTTTTTCGAAGGCCTGCGCGCGCTCGATGGCCTGGTCGAGCAGGACGTCGTCATGCGCATCCGGTTTCGCCTTGAGGAAGATGTCGGTTCGGGCGTTGATGAACGCCGGTATGCCGGAGGCCTTGACGGCCGCTGCCGCAGCTTCGATGCGTTTTACCTGAACAGAAATGTCGTGCAGGCCGGTGCCGCCGACAACCTGGTCTTCGAAATTGAAACCGATAGCGCCGGCCCGTAGCGCCAACGTCACCGTGCGAGCCACAATCTCCGGATCGACGCCGTAGCCGCCCTCGAGGTCCATGGTCACCGGCAGGTCGACGGCAGTGACGATGCGCTTGATGTTGTCGAGCGCCAGCTCCAGCGGGATTTTCTCGCCATCGGCATAGCCGAACGCGGCAGCCACCGGCCAGCTTCCGGTGGCGATCGCCTTGGCGCCCGCTTTCTCGACGATCTTGGCCGAACCCGGATCCCAGACGTTGTAGAGAACGATCGGGTTTCCCTTGACGTGGAGGGAATGGAACGTCCGCGCACGCTCGATCTGCTCGGTCATGGTGTTTTCCCGTCTCCTGCTGTTAGAGGAACAGTCTAAGCGGCACTGTCCGCCCTGGCGATGTGCCATGAGACGCTGAAGCGGCGGCCACCGGACAGGCTTTTCAAATCAGTTGCGCATCCGGTTTTTCGCGGCTATGGATTTTCGCCATGAACATGCGTTCGATCAAGACCATTTGGTGGTGGGCCTGCTGACAGCGGCCTGTTCGAACACGTGCGCGTGAAAAGAGAGGGTGGCCGCAACGGAAAGTCCGGGCGGCCATTTGTTTTTTCCAAGCCATTCCCGGGTCCGTTGCCCCAAGACGCTGATGGAGACGGCAATGACGATAAAGCTTCTGGAAAACGGCGCGGAAAGTTTCGTGACCGCGGGTGGCATCACCATCACGCGCGCGCGCCACGACCGGCCCTATGCGGGCGCGATCGACGCTTACGTTGACGGCCTGAATTCGCGCCGCGGCGCTGTATTTTCCTCGAACTATGAATATCCCGGCCGCTACACGCGCTGGGACACCGCCATCATCGATCCGCCACTGGTCGTCTCGGCGCGCGGCCGTGCCATGCGCATCGAGGCGCTGAACCGCCGTGGCGAGGCGCTGCTGCCGGTCATCGGCAAGGCGCTCGCCAGCCAGGCGGATGTCACCATCGCCGAGACGTCGAAGACACTCATCCGCCTCGATGTCGCCAAGCCCGGCCGTGTCTTCACCGAGGAGGAGCGCAGCCGCGTCCCTTCAGTCTTCACGGTGCTGCGCGCCATCACCGCTCTGTTCAGGACCGAGGAAGACGCCAATCTCGGTCTCTACGGCGCTTTCGGCTACGACCTCGCCTTCCAGTTCGACCCGGTCGACTACAAGCTCGAGCGCAAGCCAAGCCAGCGCGACCTGGTGCTTTTCCTGCCCGACGAGATCCTGGTCGTCGACCATTATTCCGCCAAGGCCTGGACCGACCGCTATGACTATGCCGGCGAGGGTTTTTCGACCGAAGGGCTGCCGCGCGACGAAATCGCCGAGCCGTTCAAGAGCCCTGACCGCATCCCGCCGCGCGGCGACCATGAACCGGGCGAATACGCGGATCTGGTGCGCAAGGCGATGGATTCGTTCAAGCGCGGCGACCTGTTCGAGGTCGTGCCCGGCCAGATGTTCTACGAGCGCTGCGAGACGCAGCCATCCGAGATTTCGCGCAAGCTGAAAGCCATCAATCCGTCGCCCTATTCCTTCTTCATCAATCTGGGCGAAGGCGAATATCTGATCGGCGCCTCGCCGGAAATGTTCGTGCGCGTCAACGGCCGCCGCGTCGAGACCTGCCCGATCTCAGGCACCATCAAGCGCGGCGACGACGCCATTTCCGACTCAGAGCAGATCCTGAAACTGCTCAACTCGAAGAAGGACGAATCCGAGCTGACCATGTGCTCGGACGTCGATCGCAACGACAAGTCGCGGGTCTGCGAGCCGGGTTCGGTGCGCGTCATTGGCCGTCGGCAGATCGAAATGTATTCGCGCCTGATCCACACGGTCGACCACATCGAAGGCCGGCTGCGCGAAGGCATGGATGCCTTCGATGCCTTCCTGTCGCATGCCTGGGCGGTCACCGTCACCGGCGCGCCGAAACTGTGGGCCATGCGCTTCATCGAACAGAACGAGAAGAGCCCGCGCGCCTGGTATGGCGGTGCGATCGGCATGGTCAATTTCAACGGTGACATGAACACCGGCCTGACGCTCCGCACCATCCGTATCAAGGACGGCATTGCCGAAGTGCGGGCCGGCGCCACATTGCTGTTCGACAGCATTCCCGAGGAAGAAGAAGCAGAAACCGAACTGAAGGCATCCGCCATGCTCTCCGCCATCCGCGACGCCAAGACAGGCAATTCCGCCAGCACCGAGCGAACCACCGCGCGCGTCGGCGACGGCGTCAACATCCTGCTGGTCGACCACGAGGATAGTTTCGTCCACACGCTGGCCAATTATTTCCGCCAGACCGGCGCCAACGTCTCGACCGTTCGCTCGCCGGTGCCTGAGGAAGTCTTCGACCGGCTGAAACCCGATCTCGTCGTGCTGTCGCCCGGCCCCGGCACGCCGAAGGACTTCGATTGCGCCGCAACCATCAAGAAGGCGCGCGCCCGCGAACTGCCGATCTTCGGCGTCTGCCTTGGCCTGCAGGCATTGGCGGAGGCCTATGGCGGCGAACTGCGGCAGCTGCACATACCGATGCACGGCAAGCCGTCGCGCATCCGGGTCTCCAAGCCCGGCATCATCTTCTCGGGCCTGCCCAAGGAAGTGACCGTCGGCCGCTACCACTCGATCTTTGCCGATCCGGTGCGCCTGCCCGACGATTTCATCGTCACAGCCGAGACCGAGGACGGCATAATCATGGCCTTCGAACACCGCAAGGAGCCTATCGCCGCGGTACAGTTCCACCCGGAATCGATCATGACGCTCGGCCACAATGCCGGCATGCGCATCATCGAGAACATCGTCGCCCACTTGCCCCGCAAGGCCAAGGAAAAGGCCGCCTGACGATCATGGCTGAAGCCGAGAACACGATGGCGACCGCGGCCAAGGCGGCCGCGAAGCGCAAAATCGCCAATCTTGCCTTCTGGTCGATTATCGTCGCTTTTGTCGTGCTCGCGCTGAAGGCTGCCGCCTGGTACGTCACCGGCTCGGTGGCGCTCTACTCGGACGCCTTGGAATCGATCGTCAACGTCATTGCCTCGGTTGCAGCCTTCTGGGCGATCCAGGTCAGCCACAAGCCGGCCGACCAGGACCACCCTTTCGGCCATCACAAGGCCGAGTATTTCTCGGCGGTGCTGGAAGGCGTGCTGATCGTGCTCGCCGCCCTTTTGATCCTCAACGAGGTCTGGCGCCACTGGCAGACCCCGGCACCGCTCGAACAGCCCTGGGAAGGTCTTGCCGTCAACGGCGTCGCTACGGTCATCAACGCCTTCTGGGCCTGGACGTTGATCCGCGCCGGCAGGGCGGAGAAATCACCGGCGCTGGTTGCCGACGGCAACCACATCATGACCGACGTGGTCACCTCGATCGGCGTCTTCGGCGGCCTGGTCGGAGCGATCCTGACCGGTTGGCAGATCCTTGACCCCGCACTTGCCGTCCTCGTGGCTTTGAACATCCTGTGGCAGGGCTGGCATGTCATAGGCTCGTCGATGAACGGCCTGATGGACCGCGCCGTCGACACCCAGGAACACATGCGCATCCGTGACGTCATCTCGGCCAATTGCAAGGGCGCGCTCGAGGTGCACGACCTCAAGACGCGCATCGCCGGCCGCGCCACCTTCATCGAGTTTCATCTGGTCGTCGACGCAGACATGTCGGTCGGCGCCAGCCATGTCATCTGCGACCGCATCGAGGACGCGCTGAAGGCCGAAATCCCCTCGGTGCGCGTCACCATCCATGTCGAGCCCGACGACGAGGCCAAGCTGCCGAAGGGCACGACGGCCGTGCCGTTCGCCTGAGGCGATTTCCTGTAGCGACTTGGGAAAATTAACCGAAGCTTCTCGACTTCGTCATCCACGGGCGAAGCAGGAGCGAAGCTCCGTCGCGGAGACCCGAGGATCCATGCCGCGACCTTCGTAGAGTGCAGCGGAACAGAATTCTGCACCGCAGCAGCGCTCAGATGTCACGCATGGATCCTATGGTCTGCGCCGCCAGTCTCTATCGGCCTTCCAAAGCTGCCTCAACAAAATCGTCGTCAAGTGGCCCGGTCAAACTGTCGAGCCAGACCCAATCCTGCGCAAGCGGTTCGAGAACGACCGCTCGGCCCTCGCGACGGATTGAAATCTCGCCGGTATCGAAACGGTATTTCTTCGGCATGCGTACTGCTTGCGATCCGCCAGACCAAAAGACTTTTGCCTTATCCATTCGCGCCCTCCATTGAAGCTCAAGGCGAGCAGGCCGATTGCGGCATTGGCTGCAGCCGGTAGACCTTGTCGTCGGATTTCGTCTTGCCGTCGGCGGCCTTCGAACACAGGTCGACGATCGCGAGCGCGCTGTTGGGGTTGGCCAGCATCATCGTGCCATTGGCGCCACGCTTGAGGAAAATCTCCTTCTGCGCGATGTCGCAGGAAGAATCGCTCATCTTCGAACTGGCCGCGCAGCGCCACTGATCGGCTTCGCCCTGGCAGGAATAGGTCTGCGTAACCTCAGCCGATTTCTGCCGTGTGGTGACGGTAACGGCAATGTCGGCGCCGTCTGGCCAGTTGGCGGCGTCGCCACCCGAGGCGAAGGACGCCAGCTCTACCTTGCCGCGGAAAACCCGGATCGACCGGGTGAGTTGATCGGGGTGCGAGCCGAGATGCGCTGCATCGTAGTCGCGCCCATAGCAGAAGGCCTGGTCCGGCTTCAGCCGCTCGCGCAGCGGCGGGCCTAGCGCCGGGTCGACCGGATCGATGCGCGCGAACTCCGCCTTGCAGGTCGCCGCTGGGATCGGGTCGAGGCGAAAATTGTCGTCATCCTTGCCGAGTGCCTGCCTGCTATATTCCGCAGCGCCAAGCTCTTCTTCCGAACCGGCATCGAGATAGATGTCGGGCTGCAGATCCGAGAGGAACAGCCGGCCCTTGTCGTCGACCTTCAGCGACGCAAGCGTCCGGTCGCATTCCATGCCGCAATGAACCGGGCCTGTCTTGCCGTCCTCTGACGCATGATTGCACCAGCCGCCGGCCCATTCCGGCGACTTGGCGCCGCGCACGGTGGTGGCGATGAAAGCATTGTAGGACGTGTCGGAATTCACGGTCGGTTCCTCGTTCGGCCGGCTGACCGGATCATGGCCGTAGTAGAAGAAGATCCGCGTCACCTTCTGCTTCGGGTGCGCCTTGAGATGCCCCGCATCATAGACGCGGCCGAAACAGGCATCAGCGCCGTTCGGACTGAGTTCGGTGAGCTTCAGCGCATCGTCGGCGGAGGCCGATCCGGCAAGCAAGCCAAGCAGCGCCGCGCCAAACCCGGCGCCGGCGACTGTCTTCCATTCCCCTGCCCTGAACGCCATGTGATCTCTCCTCCGCATCGACAGGACGCAACGCCAATTTATGCTAGTATTGCGGCCGCAGCCACGCAATTCGCGGCGGGCCGCCAAGCGGAGGAGGATTCCATGCGTCGGCGCGATATGTTCCGCGCGGTTCTTGCCGGAACCGGAACGCTTCTCGGTTTGCGGGCAGCACAGGCAGCCGCCACCGAGCCCGCAAGGCAAAAAGTCGCCTACCACTTGAGCGACACCGACAAGGTCAATTTCGTGCTCGGCAACATCAAGAACCACTATGAGGGCACCGGCGGCAATGTCGACATCGTGCTGGTCGTGCATGGTCCCGCGCTCGCGGCCTTCAAGTCGAAAGGCATATCGGCCGCGATTTCCGGGCGCTTCGCCGGCCTGGTGCGGCAGGGGCTGGAACCCCATGCCTGCGCCAACACCATGCAAGGCATGGATATTTCGCTCCCCGACCTGCTCGCCGGGTTTCATGCCGCCGACAAGGGCGGCGTCGTCAAACTCGCCGAACTGCAAGGCCAGGGTTACGCCTATCTGCATCCGTAGAGCGGTTTGTTGGGCGCAAATTCCCGAGGGAAAGCGCTACTCGCTTTGCCGGGAAACCGCTCCACACGTTTCCTTGAATTGCTCAAAGGCTTGAACACCGGGGTGGCAAGGGCCTACGAAGGACAGGCAGACCTCCCGGAGGAAGAACCGTGCCAGCCACCACACTCAGCATACCCGATCTTGCCGGCAAGGCAGTGCTGGTCACCGGTGCGTCGACCGGCATCGGAGCGGCGCTCGCGCTGGCCTATGCAGCGCAGAAATGCAAGGTGGCGCTGCACTACAATTCGAGTCAAGACGCCGCCGAGAAGCTCGGCCTGACGATTGCCGACAAGGGCGGCGAGGTGTTTCTCGTTCAGGGCGATTTTTCCGTTGCCGCCGATGTCGAGCGCGTCGTCGAAGACAGCGCGCAATATTTCGGCCGCCTCGACGGGCTGGTCAACAATGCCGGCGGCATGCTTGGCCGCATCCCTTATGCCGAGCAGACCGAGGCGCATTACGACGCTGTGATGGACCTCAATGCGCGCTCGGTGCTGACTGCTTCGCGCAAGGCGATCCCGTGGCTGAAGAAACAGGGCGGCTTCATCGTCAACACCTCCTCGATCGCCGCGCGCAACGGCGCCGGCGGCGGCGCCGGGCTTTACGGCTCGGCCAAGGCCTTCGTCTCCAATGTGACGCGCGGCATGGCCAAGGAACTGATCGGCTTCGGCATCCGCGTCAACGCGGTAGCGCCCGGAACCATTCTCACCCCGTTCCACGAGCGCTATTCGACCGACGAGCAGATGAAGGGCATGGTCGCCACCATTCCGCAGGGACGCGCCGGCACGGCGCAGGATTGCGTCGGCGCCTATCTGTTCCTCTCTTCGGACCTTCTCAGCGGCTACATCACCGGCCAGGTGATCGAGGTGAATGGCGGCCAGTTGATGCCTTGAACGGCTACCGGCATACTGGCGGTCTGCATGTTCTTGTCGAAAACCTCAAAGGGAGACAACGGAATGTACGGACTGATCGGCAAGATGCGGGCGGCGCGCGGCCAGCGCGACGCGGTCATGGACCTTCTGCGCGACAGTACAGG
>NZ_RZQY01001150.1:0-907 GCF_003998575.1 Mesorhizobium sp. M7A.F.Ca.CA.001.10.2.1
GCCTATGGCGCACCGCAGCGTGAACTGATGGCGCTGCGCGGACCGATCCTGGATCTGGCCATAGGGCTGGTCTTCTTCACCATCGTCGGTTTCGGCTACGCCTTGCATTGGCTGGTGCCGAGCATCCCTCTGGTGGTCGCTTTTGCGCTTGCCGCGGTGCTGTCGCCGACCGACGCGGTGGCGGTGTCCTCGATCGTCGACAGAAATGTCGTCCCGGCGCGGCTGATGCACATTCTGGAAGGCGAGTCGCTGCTCAACGATGCGTCGGGGCTGGTCATGTTCCGCTTTGCCGTCGCGGCGGTGCTGACCGGCAGCTTTTCCCTTGCGGCGGCTTCGCTCAGTTTTCTCTATGCCGTGGCGATGGGCATCCTGATCGGCGTGGCGGCGCTGTTCGTTGCCGCCAAGCTGCTGCAACTGCTCAACCGGATCGGCGGCGTGCCGGCCGAGGCGCAGGTGCTGGTGATGGTCCTGCTGCCCTTCATAGCCTATCTCGGCGCCGAGCATGTCGGAGCTTCCGGCATCCTGGCGGCTGTTACCGCCGGCCTGCTCACCGGCGGCTCCGGCGTGTTTCGCTTCCTCGGCGTCTCGGCGCGCATGCAGACGATTTCGCTGTGGACGACGCTTTCCTTCGTTTTCAACGGTGCTCTCTTCATCGTGCTTGGGCTCCAACTTCCCGACATCATCCGCCATGTGCCGCCGGAGCTCATGCGCCTGCACCCGATCGTCCAGCCGATCGCGACCGTCATCGCGCTGACGCTGTGCCTGATCGCGTTGCGCTTCCTGTGGATCTGGGTGGGCGATATCGCCGCCGGCATCGCTGCGCGTCTGGGCAAGCGCAAAGTGGAGCCGTTCGGGCTGCGCGTGCGGCTCGCCGGTTCGGTGGCCGGTGTGCGCGGCGCCATTACGC
>NZ_RZQY01001151.1:0-902 GCF_003998575.1 Mesorhizobium sp. M7A.F.Ca.CA.001.10.2.1
CAACTATTCGGTGCAGGACACGTTCGGAAACAACGTCTTCTTCTGGAACGGCTCGGACTGGTACACCGAAATCCTGGAGTCGGAACGCTTCTGGCTGTCGATGGTCCGCAACCTGATCTTTTCCGCAACCATCCTCGCCATCGAGATCCCGCTCGGCATCTTCATCGCTCTCAACATGCCCAAGAAAGGCTGGGGCGTGCCGGTCTGCCTGGTTCTGATGGCTCTGCCGCTGCTGATCCCGTGGAACGTCGTCGGCACGATTTGGCAGGTGTTCGGCCGCATCGACATTGGCCTGCTCGGCTACACGCTGTCGTCGCTCGGCTTCGACTACAACTACGTCAACGATCCGACCGACGCCTGGGTGACGGTCATCCTGATGGACGTCTGGCACTGGACAAGCCTCGTCGTTCTGCTTTGCTACGCCGGACTGGTCTCGATCCCCGATGCCTTCTACCAGGCGGCCAAGATCGACGGCGCCTCACGCTGGGCAGTGTTCCGCTACATCCAGCTGCCGAAGATGAACCGCGTGCTTCTGATCGCGGTGCTGCTGCGCTTCATGGACTCATTCATGATCTACACCGAGCCGTTCGTCGTCACGGGCGGAGGCCCAGGCAATTCGACGACGTTCCTGTCGATAGACCTGGTCAAGATTGCCATCGGCCAGTTCGATCTCGGGCCGGCGGCGGCCATGTCGATCATCTACTTCCTGATCATCCTTTTGCTGTCATGGGTGTTCTACACCGTCATGACCAATGTCGATGCGGAGCGCTGAGATGAGCGGCGCCAACGAAGGAACGACGAGGCAGGACCGGGTGCGTGAGACGGCCGTTTCGGACGGGCTCGCCAGCACATTGTCGCAGGACCAGCTTGCGCGGCTGATGCGCCGGCGCGGCGAAGAATCC
>NZ_RZQY01001152.1:0-901 GCF_003998575.1 Mesorhizobium sp. M7A.F.Ca.CA.001.10.2.1
CAGCTTGGTGCCTGAGCGTCTCAGATAGGCGCGCTTCATATCGGTATCATCGAAGGAATAGTCGAAGAGGCCGTCCGCCGTGATGCCGGAGACGCCGATCACGGCGACATCGAACCACAGCGCCTCGAACTGGGCGATGGCCGCGGGCCCGCCGGTCGACATCTCGTCGGCCCGTACACGGCCGCCGGCAACATAGACTTCGGGCACGCCGCCGTTCAGCGCCGCCGCGATCCTGAGGCTGTTGGTGAACACCTTGGCGTGCGGAAGGTCCTTGAGGTGCTCGGCCATCAGATAGGTGGTGGTGCCGACATCCAATGCGATCGTGCGGTATCCCGAAACCAAGGCGGCCGCGGCGGCGGCAATCGCGGCCTTCGGGTCACGGCGCTGGCGCAAGCGCGAATCGAAACTCGGCTCCTCACTGTCCATGGCGACCAGCGGCGGGTTGTCCGCCTCGATCGCACCTCCGTGGATTCGTACAAGCCTGCCCTCGCGCTCCAATTCGACCAGATCGCGGCGGATCGTCATGTCGGAAACGGCGAGTTCGGCCGCTGCCGCAGCGACGGTGAGCGACCCCGTGCGGCGCAGGAAAGCCAGGATGCGTGCCTGTCGATCGTGCGCGAGAAGGCGCTGACGATCGGCATCGCGCGGTGCGCCATGCGTGGACGATAGGGGAGAGGCGGTGTCGTCGGCCATCGATGTATCCGGTGGGTAAGCCGCTGACGAAGCGGTCTGCAACTTCGACTCTACCGCATGATCAAACATTTTCAAACAAAAATATGTTTGCAGTGTTCGAATTTATTGGTATGCATCTCGATATCAACAGAACGCGTTCCGCCACCAAGCAGAGAGAATACGACCATGCCGGCTGCCTCCGTCATTCCGCCAGTGCTTGCCGAACTCG
>NZ_RZQY01001153.1:0-900 GCF_003998575.1 Mesorhizobium sp. M7A.F.Ca.CA.001.10.2.1
GCGCCGGTGGTTTGGCCGGCGCACTGGGCAACGGTTTCCCGCAACGGTTTCCGGATTTCTCGACAGAACGTATCCGGGTCGGCGACTGGCGCAACGGCATCTGTTTCAACGAAAACGGGACCCGCATCGAAGACTGGAACCTTGCCGACTGCACCCGGACAACGGGCTTTGCCACCAATGTGCTGCTGTGGGGCGATTCTTTCGCTGCCCACTATGTTCCGGGACTTGAGCCCAACGCCCAGAAAATCCAGGCCAATGTCATCCAATACACCTATGCCGGCTGTCCGCCCGACCTGACCTATTTTTCCTATGCTCGGCCCGCCTGCACCCGCTTCAACGAACGGGCCTTGTCGATCATTCGCGACGCCAACATCCAGGCGGTGATCCTGAGCGGCCGATGGACCGACTACCAGGCCAGGGGCTTCGACGGCCTGCAGAAGACGATCGATCGGCTTCGCGGGATGGGGGTCAAGGTCTATACCGTCGGCCAGTCTCCGGAATTCATCGCCGACGTCCAGAAGATCGCTTTCTTGGTGAGACGGGAGCATGCCGGAACCACATCCTGGCCGATGGCTATGGATCCGGACATCAACGCACGGGTTCTGCCGTTCACCAAAGGGGCCGATTTCATAGATCCGCTGACGTATCTGTGCGACTCGGCCGGTTGTTCATACGCCGATGCCACGACCAATGAATTTCTCTACTTCGACTATGGCCACTTCTCTTCCGCCGGCGCGACGCTGGCCATCTCGAAATACTGGCCAAGCTTCGCCACCAGCAATGAGGTCGCGGAGGCAAAACGGCAATTCACGGCCGTGGGCGCGCCGTGATCCGCAGCACGACCGTCGTGAGAACAGACCGCTTTGCGATTGCCCGAAGGCTAACCCTCATGGTAACGAG
>NZ_RZQY01001154.1:0-893 GCF_003998575.1 Mesorhizobium sp. M7A.F.Ca.CA.001.10.2.1
ATTCGAACCCGCCGTAAGGTCCGCGCGTCGAGAACGACACCACGATGATGATGCCGATCGGGATGATCAGCGTCAGCAGCATGATGAGATGGGCCGGCAGCAGGCCGAGGACATTCCAGTCGGGACTTTTTGTGCGTGCCTTCATGCGCCGAGGATCCGCACGGATTCGGCGGCAAAGCCAACTTTTACCGATTGCCCGATTTCGAACATCTGGCCGCGGCTGAGGCTGTTGCGCTTGGAGATGCGCAGCTTGGTTCCGCCCGCTTCAACGAGATAGTATGTGTAGCCGCCAAGATAATTGGTGCTCATGATCGTGCCGTCGACAGCGATCGGGTTGTCCTGCGCGGGCAGGCTGATTTTTTCCGGACGTATCGAGATGAAGGCCTTCTGGCCGGCGACCGCATTCTTGTGAGAGGCCGTCAAGGTCATGCCGAGTTGCGTTTTCACGGTTGCCTGCTCGCCGTCCACGGCAATCACGTCAGCATCGAGGAAGTTGGTCTCGCCGATGAAATCGGCGACGAAGCGGTTCGACGGCTCCTCGTAGATCGCCGCGGGTGTGCCAAGCTGCTGGATCTCGCCATCGCCGAGAACGCAGATGCGATCCGACATGTCGAGCGCTTCTTCCTGGTCGTGGGTGACGAAGACGAAGGTGATGCCGGTCTTGCGCTGCAGGATGCGCAGCTCGTCGCGCATGGCCTGGCGCAGCTTCAGATCGAGTGCGGAGAGCGGTTCGTCGAGCAGCAGCACTTCCGGTTCCGGCGCCAGGGCGCGGGCGAGCGCGACGCGCTGGCGCTGGCCGCCCGACAATTGCTGCGGCTTGCGCCCGGCAAAGGCCTCCATATGGACGAGACGAAGCATATCGGCGACGCGCTTATCGCGGCGGCCCTTTGACC
>NZ_RZQY01001155.1:0-893 GCF_003998575.1 Mesorhizobium sp. M7A.F.Ca.CA.001.10.2.1
GGTGGCGTGTGGCCGGCGACACCGTTCAGCCAGAAATCCAACCTGCCGTTCACCGCCGACCTAGACCTGACGACGGCAGCGCTCGCCGCCGGTCGGTTCGCCACCGCCTATGATGCCGCCTTTTCGCTCAAGCTCGACCAGGAAGGCATCCGCGTTTCGGATTTGAAGGCGAAATTGCTGAGCGGGGCGCTCACCGGCCTGTTCGAACTGAAGAACAATGACGGAACCGGCCTGTTCTCTGGCCAGATGAAACTGGCGGGCGCCGATCTGGCGACCGTGCTGCCGGATGCCGGCATCAGCGGCATCGGCGATTTCTCGACGGCGCTGTCAAGCAGCGGCAAATCGGTCGAAGGGATGGTGGCCGCCTTGTCCGGCTCCGGCACGGCGGCGTTGAAGGGCGTGAAAGTTGCTGGCGTCAATCCAGATGCGTTCAGTGCATTCCTCGCCAAGGCGGATGCGATCGGGCGCGATATCGATACGGCCAAGACCGCCGGCTTTGCGCCCGACATCGCCGCTGACGGCAGCTTTGCCGCTGGCGATGCCGACATAGCTTTCACGGTTGCCGGCGGCACGCTGCGGGCGCCACCGGTCAGCCTGGAAAATCCGGCGGCGACCTTGTCCGCCGACGTCACGGCGGATCTCAACGCGGCCACGGTGTCGGCCAAGGGTGCGATCACCTATCGGCCTGGCGACGAGGCACTGGTCGGCTCCGAGCCGGTCGTGAATTTCACCGCCGAGGGGCCGTTCGGCGCGGTCAAACGAGCATTCGACAGTGAGCCGCTGGCGCAGTTCCTGACCCAGCGCGCGCTGGAGAAAGAGCAGCAGCGCGTCGAGGCGATGCAGGCCGCGCTGCTCGAAAAGCAGCGGCTTCGGCGCGAGGTGCGCTACTACGC
>NZ_RZQY01001156.1:0-888 GCF_003998575.1 Mesorhizobium sp. M7A.F.Ca.CA.001.10.2.1
GACATAGGCACCGCCGTGCAAGTAGAGAATCCGCTTCTGCTCGCCGGTCCTGGGTGCGATTTCGTAGACGGGGAAGCCATCGACCGTATGCATCTCGATGTCGAGACGCTGATGCAACGAGGCGGGCGGGCGGTGGTTCTCGGTCTTGCGCGCGGCCGCGATCCAGCGCTGCAAATTTTCCGGACTGGCAAATGCCTGCTTGCGGCTGTGCCGCAGGACGAAAGACACGACATGGCTTTTCAAACTTGGCATGCGAATACACGAACTTCGGCAAAGCCGACTAAGAGAACCCCCACTATCTTCGAAGATCGTGCCGTGGCCGAAAATGTCAAGATTTGCGCCGTATCTACACGGTGGTGTGATCCGCGCCGCGGTGCTCAGCGACGTGGTAGAAGTGCGGCACGCAGCCGGTTGCTGGTGGTCGCCGGGGACATGCGAGATCCCCGACGCATGCCGAGCAATTTGCATTTGTCGGCGAAGGTCATCAGCGCGCGGCGCTCCAGATCGTGTTGATAAGTGCGGCCTTTTCGCTGGATCGCGGCGATACCGGCCAGCCGATATCCTTCTGGATTTCGGGCGGCAGGCTGTTCAACAGGCGTCGCGCCTTGCTGCGGTCGTGAGCATTCTTGATGGCCGTGCCATAGCGGCCGAGGTTTTCGAGCATTGACATCGTTGTCTCCTCTGGAGCGTTGCGGCGGCTGGAAAGATATCTCCAGCCTGCCATTCGATGCCGGTTGAATGCGCCTGCCATGTATCTGGCGAATTTCACGAAAACAGCTTTTTGGTTTCCGGATCAGGCGATCCGGAAACATTTGCATGCAAATGAGTTTGGAAAGGCCGTGACCTGGGCGCGGCCGCTTATTCCCGTCCACGCCTGGCGGCGTGGCC
>NZ_RZQY01001157.1:0-888 GCF_003998575.1 Mesorhizobium sp. M7A.F.Ca.CA.001.10.2.1
CCACAGCCCACCCGAACCGCCTCGCCCGCATTGAGTTCGGACCGAGACGACGATGCGGCAAGCTTGACAATGAATTTCAGGCCGCCCGCCGTCACAGCGACGAGCCGGATGTGATCCCCGACATAAACGGACTGAACGACGGTTGCCGCAATCACGTTGAGGGCGGTGGAGCCATCGTGCAATAAGGACATGCGCTCGGGCCTGATCGACAGCGTCACCCTGGCGCCCGCAGGGGGCGTCGCGCCAGGGGAAATGGCGTTTCAACACCAGATCGCCATCGTCGAGATGGACGGCCACGCCACCGTTTTCACCGCCGGCAAGCACGGTGCCGGACATGCGGTTGTTCTCGCCGATGAAGCTCGCCACAAAGCTGCCCGTCGGACGCTCATACAGTTCGCGTGGTGTCGAAAGCTGCTCGATGCGGCCGGCGCTGAACACCGCGATCCGGTCCGACATGGTCAGCGCCTCGGTCTGGTCGTGTGTCACATAAACGAACGTGACGCCGAGCCGGGCATGGATATCCTTGATTTCGAACTGCATCTGCTCGCGCAATTGCTTGTCGAGGGCGCCGAGCGGTTCGTCCATCAGGACAAGATTTGGTTCGAAGATCAGGGCGCGGGCAACCGCGACGCGTTGTTGCTGGCCACCCGAAAGCTGCGCCGGACGCCGGTTGCCGAATTCGGGCAACTGGACCATGTCGAGAACGTTCCTGACACGTCGCGTCACCTCGTCGCGGCCAAGTTTGCGGACCTCGAGCGGGAAAGCCAGGTTTTCGGCGACCGTCATGTGCGGGAAAAGCGCGTAGTTCTGGAACACCATGCCGATGCCGCGACGATTGGCGGGAACGTTGTCGATGCGCTTATCGTCAATGAGGATTTCGCCCTCGGT
>NZ_RZQY01001158.1:0-885 GCF_003998575.1 Mesorhizobium sp. M7A.F.Ca.CA.001.10.2.1
CAGGCTTGCCGATCCGCGCTGTTCCCTGTTGCTCGGCGAACCGGGCAAGGGCGACCCGCTGGCGCACCCGCGCCTGACATTGATCTGCCAGGCGGCACGGCTTGAGCGCGGATCAGGCGAACACGCCCGCGCCGAGCGCCGCTATCTCAACCGCAATCCCAAGGCGAAACTTTACGCCGGTCTCGGCGACTTTTCGATCTTTCGCCTCGATCCGCAACGCGCCAGCCTCAACGGCGGCTTCGGCAAGGCCTATCAGCTCGATCGATCGGATTTGCTCGCCAGCGGACCGATCGTCGAGGAACTCGCGGCGCGCGAACAATCCGCCATCGACCACATGAACGCCGACCATCTCGACGCGATCGCCGTTTACGCACAGCATTTCGCCAAAGTATCCGGAAACGGCTGGAGTGTTGCCGGATTCGATGCCGATGGCATGGACCTGGTTTCGGGCGACGATGTTTGCCGGGTTTTTTACCCACAACCTCTGGCGGCGGCAGGCGAATTGCGGCACGTTCTGGTCGATATGGCCAAGGCCGGCCGAGCCATTGTCGACGCCGGGACGGAGACTTAATTATGCTGGACCAAAAGCAACACTTGAGATTTAAGTGAAATGCTCTACCTTTTGGTGACGCTGAATCGCCAGCGCCGATCGACAAGTGAATTTATGGAATCAGACGCCATTGCCCCCATGGCGTCGGGATGAACAGGAAGCATGGGGGATCGATGGTCTCGACAAAGCTAATCGTGAACGCCGAATCGGCGGCAGAGTTTCTCATGCTGATGGGCAATGAGAAGCGACTGTTGATCATGAGCTACCTCGCCGAAGGTGAGATGTCGGTTGGAGCCATTGCCGAGAAGGTGATGCTCAGCCAATCCGCCCTGTCC
>NZ_RZQY01001159.1:0-884 GCF_003998575.1 Mesorhizobium sp. M7A.F.Ca.CA.001.10.2.1
GCTTTCAGCCTTGTCCCTGCCGACGACATCCTCGAAACGCTGCTGGGCGATCTGCCACAGTTTCATCGCCGCCTCGAGCTTGGCCAGCCCCTGCGGCGTCAGCCGCACACGCTTGACGCGGCGGTCGTCCGGGTCGGCGAAGGTCTCGACATAGCCGTCGCGGATCAGTGGTTTCAGCGTATGGCCGAGCGCCGACAGGTCCATGATCAGCGACGCGGCGATGGCCCCCATCGCCGGCTCGTCGCCGATATGGATTTGGTAGAGCAGTCCCTGCTGTGTCGCCTTGAGGCCTGACGGATCCACCACATCATCATAAAACTTGCCGAGTTTGCGCGCCGCGCGGCGCAGCGCGGCGTTGTTGCAGAGCGTGAGGCCGGGCAAGCTGTCCTTTGACATGATGGTCCTTGGCGCCGGCGAATGACGCCCGGCTGCACCCCTCAAATAATCCCCGTCCGTATCATTGACAAGATAGTGGCATATGCCTACTTCGCAATTAGTGGTATATGCCACTAAATCAATCAAGCGGCTTCCGGCAATGCGGCAGATGCCACGGCGCCGGATCAGTCGAAACGAACCAGATCAGTCGAAGAAGGAACAGGACAATGAGTGGACAGGGCAACAAGGGCACGGCGGTCGTCACCGGTGCTTCGTCGGGCATCGGCGCGGTCTATGCCGACCGGCTGGCGGGGCAGGGCTACGATCTGGTGCTGGTGGCGCGGCGCGCCGACCGGCTGGAGGAACTGGCCGGGAAGCTGCGCCAGACCTATGGCCGCAAGGTCAGCGTGATCAGCGCCGACCTCTCCAACGACGGCGACGTCCGCCGCGTCGAACAGGCGATCGCCAGCGACGACAGCGTGACGCTGCTGGTCAACAATGCCGGCCTT
>NZ_RZQY01000115.1:0-12411 GCF_003998575.1 Mesorhizobium sp. M7A.F.Ca.CA.001.10.2.1
GTAGCTGACTGCAGCATGTCAGCGGAAGCTAACGCAACATCCATGCGCGTCCAAAGTTGGATTGCGGGAGCATCGCATCGCGGCTTCCGCACCCCGTTTCCTGTATCGGCAATATGGGGACGGGCTGTTTTGCTGGCGCGAGGCACAAGTGTCTGGAACCACCTATTATAGTGGTCCACGTCCGGCATGCTGGGAAGGCGCTCTCATCCAACCAGCCGCGCATACTCGGCCTCCGGTTTGCCGTAGGTGCCGTTTGCGCAAGCCGCAAGGCCGCTGCGGTCCCTGATATGCACTTCGCCTCGTCGAGAATAGATGAAACCGCGCCCTTCCAGCACTTGCAGTCCAACGGTAACCCCTGGGCGTCTTGCTCCAAGCATGACGGCGAGAAACTCGTGGGTGATCGCAAGGCGTTCGCCGTGGACCCGATCGTCACACATTAGAAGCCAGCGCGCCAACCGCTCTTCAAGGTTTGATTTTGCGTTGATCAGGGCCGTATAGCTGGTCTGGATGTGGAAGTAGTGGACATAGCGCAACAGGAACAGGCGCAACGTTGGGCTGTTCGCAAGAGCCTCCTTGAAGGGCTCGGCTCCGATCCTGAAAGCGCTGCCGGGCGACTGAATGTAACATTGATGCGCCGCATAGTCAGCGCCCATCACGAGCGCGGCACCGGTCATTCCCTCAAAGCCGACAAGACCTACCTCGGCCTCCTTACCTGAAGCCGCCGCGACCACAGAGGCAATGCCGTCTTCCAGGAAGTAAACCGTCTCGATCTCCGAATCGGCTTTCTCCAAGGTCATTTTCAGCTCGAGGTCACACAGTTCAAGGTGTGGCTGCAATAGCCCCAGGTCACCAGGGTTAAGCCGACGCAACAATTGGTTTTTATAGGAAGCGTTCTCTGGATTGGTCATAGCTCAATCCCGCTTGGGGCAAGAGCTTTCCAATCTCCCTGCCGTCTGCGCCCGTAAACACGTGCAGACGATTTGGAGAAGATACGCCCTCTGGCGCGCGATTGACAGTGAAATGCGACCTGATGCACGGCGTCCCCCCAGCCGCCGAATTACAAAACAGGGGTGTACAAAGTTAAAGGGTTGGAATCGTACAGAACTCTGCTTCGTACGAATCCGACAATTTCGTGATCGCGGCCAACGCCGGCATGATGTGCATGGTTATCGATGTCGAGGTAGAGCGACGAGAAGGCGACTGGCAGGACCGACTGGCAAGGCGAAGGCTGTGCTCCATAACGGGTCAAACAATTTGGCATCTAAATTGCTTTGACGGGTATGGGGTGGGCGAGAGCCCGTCGCTTCGCAAATGGAGCGGCGGGTCTACTCTACCTGCGACTGTCGAATGGCCACAGCAGCAGGATGTACCCGCTTTTCAGCAGAAGCTAACGGAACATCCGTGCGCGTCCAAAGTTGGATTGCAGGAAGCACCGCATGCCGGCTTCCGCAGCCCGTTTCGTGTCACCGGCAATGTGGGCGGAACGGGCTGTTTTGCGTCGGTACGCGATTTATCCAAGCGGTGACTACTTGTGGGTAATCCAGTCCAACAAGCCTGCGTCAACCTGCTCGCACCCGACATATTCGCGGACCAAGCTTTCAGCCAGGTGGCGCCATTCACACGCGGGAACGCTTGTTTCCCTTACCAGGTTTCGAAATGCAGAGCGGAGAATGTCGGCATCGAAGGCCGAGACGGCAACAGGATCTGGATCCGGATCTTCCCAACCTCGGGCCAGGTCATCGCGGTGACGTTGGCGAAGGCCCTTGAGCAGTTCGCGCGAGGCCTCGATTGCGCGTCGGGAGTGGTCCATACCGCGGCGAAATGAAGGCGGTTCCGGCCAGGGAATGGTGCCGCAACCGAAAGCTGGTTTCTATAGCCGCGCGTGCGATTTCTATATGCGTTTCAACCATCGCGGCCTCCCTTCCTGCGAAGGGATTTATTTACTCTCTTTTCGCGCGTGACCCAAGAAGGATTCAACGTACGGTTTGATACGCAAGGGCGGCGTGCAGAGGGCTGCGGATCGTGGCCGTCTCTAACGAGCATTCGGGCGTGAGCAAGCTGTTCGAGCAAGACCAGCATTTGCTGCTCGCTCATAGGCAAGGTCGGCACGCAAGATTCTCGCCAATACAATCTCGTCAAGCGCGCTGACCGCAGTTTTGAATCAGGGTCTAATGTGGCGGAAATACAACGGCACATATCGGCGCGCTCTGCTACGAGAGGGTGGGTTACAGGGGATCACCTATGAAGAAGCTGCTTCTTGGTTTGTCGTTGTCTCTGCTGGCTTCGTCGGCGTTCGCTGCCGATGCCATGGTCGAAGAAGTCGCCCCGGTTTTTAGCTGGACAGGTGGGTATATCGGTCTTCAGGCAGGCTACGCTCGGGGTGAGGGGAATATACGGCAGGCCAGCGGCCCGGGCTTCATTGAGACAGATCCTGACGGGTTCCTTGGAGGTGTCTACGCCGGTTACAACTACCAGATGCCGAACAATATCGTCATTGGTGCGGAACTGGACGTCGTATATGCGAATGTTGATGACAGCGGCCAAATATTCGCCGCTCCCGGTCTCCCATTTCCGGGCGGCATCGGGACCGAGGAACTTAAGTGGAGTGGGGCGGCAAGACTTCGATTGGGATATGCCGTTGATCGCTTGCTTCCCTATGTCGCGGGTGGCGTTGCATTTGGCGACATCGACACAAGCAGTAATACCGTCTCAGGTTCTTTCGGAGACACATTTACTGGATGGACGATAGGCGCGGGCTTGGACTACGCCATGACCGACAATCTTCTGCTGCGCGCCGAGTATCGCTATACTGATTTCGGCACTGAATCATTGCCGACTGGTAATGTCGATCTGAAGATCAATGAGGTTCGCTTCGGCATCGCCTACAAATTCTAGTCCACTGGAGCCCATAGAGAGAGCCTGCCGCCAAACCGCGACGGGCTTTTTTCTTTGCGCGACAACAGAGAAATATCTCGGCAATGCGTCGTCGCATCCCTGGGACGGCGTCTCCCGCCTGGTTCCTGTCTTAGTGGTGGCTTTGGGCGTGACCGCTTTACATGCCTTGAGGAAAGTAGGAATATTATCCTCGGGTGGGGCGACTCTTAAAAGGTGTCGCAATGGCTCGGTCAAAACCTTCAAAGCGATTATCGCTGGCTGAAATCGAGCGCTTTCTCGTGGCGGCGGAAGCGCTGCACCTGAGCATCATCAAGCCGTTCATATCGCCGCATTGCGACCACTACAGACAGACGCGCGTCTTGCATGAGGTGCTGTTAAGGGCGGTGCGGGAAGTCACCGGGAAGGATGCTACGTTCATCCGGTGGAATTTGACCGGGCCAGCACAACAAGGGCCGGAGCGCCCGGCAGAAGAGCCCCCATAGCATTGTCCGGGACGGACGAGGGGCCTGAGCCGCGAACTATTTGCGATCCAGGCCCCTGGCCGTCGGGTTCGTGGCGACATTGCGCCCGCGGAATGCCATTCACAAGCTGGACCTTGGTCTTGCCATTCCTGTGGAGAGCGTCAACCTCAGAAGCTGAACAGTTGGAACTCCATCGCGATCCGACGCGGAAATCGTGCGTCTGAAGCGGGTGTTCGAGCGTGCATCCGCCGCCGCAACATTCAAGCGACTTCTTGCCGAAGAAGGAGAAGTCGTATTCGCCTCGCAAGAACACGTGTGTGTGAGAGCGACGTCGATGCCTGCTCCAACAATACCATCGACCAAAGTTGCATCCCGCTCGGCGTTTCCACCTGGATAGAACGTCTTCAGCTTTGCGGCGGTTACACCACCGTGACAAACGGCATGTTGCTGGTGCCCCCGGACGGCGCTAAATGCCAAATCCCACTGAGGCGTTCCACCCGAACTAACCGTTAAAAATCAAGGGGGTAGAAGGGGCTCTTCCCCCGAAGCGGTTAAGCTCGGTGTACCTCTTTGTGCCCGAGCGGTGTACCTTCTGTCAAGGCAGATACAAACTCCGCGTTGGCCATCTTTCTGGTAGTCTGTCGCATGGACGATACCGAAGCACTGCCCCCCAAGATGCAACTCAATATCGACTTCAACAAGCTGAAGGCGGTGGCCGAAGTCGGAGTGCGGAGGGCGTCTGTTTTCATGGGGGTCGGTACGAACGCTATAGCGGTAGATCCTCCTATCTCGCATATCCTCTCTGACAACGTGCAGTTCCATTTCGTCCCACCAGACCCATCAGATGAAATGAAGCGACACTACCTTGAGGAGTTCGAAAGCTGGACCATCGGCAACTGTCTAAGGGATTTGGCAGACAGTTTTTCTATGTTCCTGACGGAGGCATTTTTCATACACCTCCTCCTTCAAACGATGACCTATTCCGAAAGCGAAGACCTGAAGGCGAAACGGAAGTTCGAGAAGCTCAACGTAGGCGCGCAGTACAGTTGGCTAGCGCTGGACCTGCAACTCAGGCCTGATCTTGGGGAAATGTTCGAGACCTTTCGGCTCGCTCGAAACTGCCTCTCACATCGGATGGGCAATGTGACTTTGGAGGATGCTCCAAGCGGCGAACTTCGCATTCGGTGGTGCTTGTTTGGCGCTTCTGTAGTTGGCGAGGACGGTCAGAGCGTCTTGATGGACAACGCCACGATAGGGACGGATCAGTCGTTCGTGGCGCGAGGTGGGCCGATTATGCTCGGGATGCACTGGAAAGAGCGTGCATTTCCGGTCGGCACCGCCATACGCCTGTCCAGACATGATCTCAGCGAAATGTGTATGGGCGTCACCTTGGTCGCAGAACACGTCGTGCAGAAGCTCATTGAGTACACCAGAGCGAAAGGGGTCCCGGTGAACGTGCTGGACCCCATTGACCGCGCGGAAGAACCGTTCGCCGAAGGCTCGGAGCCCGCTTAAGGGCCAGGAAAGGCTAGCGTGCGCTGGGGGCGGTGGGGCAGGACGCCACAATCTTCATGCTGTATACAAAAGGCCCCCGCTGTGTCCTCTACTGGTCTGCTCGCTCACGAGCTTGCCGCGCGATCTCCGCCCAAGCGCGCTTCGCCCTTATCAGTCGCGCCAGAATGGCGACCGTGGCGGAGCGCCATCCCTTAATCAGCCCATAAATCAGAGCCACTATGCCCACCAAACTAGACGAACGGCGGCGTACGCAGCGGCCGGAACATTTTGTCCTTCTCTAAGGCGGCGGCCCACCGTGAGCATCAACCCGTCTAGGGCATACATCGGAGACAGGAAAGTCTCAATGCGCTTCGTTCAGGTCAAGGCTGGGCAGTAGAATACCGGTCCCAAAGCACCCACCCCCGACACACCTCTTGGGGCGATGCATCGGGGGCAGGGGACGCGTTAGTCAGTGAAGGCTGTGCCGGCTTTCCGGGCGGCTGCTATGGCTTGGGCATGCCCATGGAAGACGTGCCATTCGCCCTTAGCTGCAGCCTTGCGTAGTGCCGGGTAGTCGGCGTCGTCGACATGCTCAAAGTAGGTGTCAAGGGTCAGCCCATGCTGCCTAAGCACGTTGCGCTCCAGATGCTGCTCGAATGCAGCCACGACCACAGCCGCTTCAACCTCCTCGATCCCAAAGGCTTCCCCAGTCGGGATTTCTCCAGTCTCCACGAAGGCGTCAACAATGAACTGCTGTTGGGGTTCGCTGTGAGTGTCCCTGAAGCGGTCAAGGCTCTGGTCGGCCATGCGCACAAACTCGGCATACTGCTTCTCTTCCTTCTGGTCGGCTGTCAGTTCATCGTCGTCGGTCTGGTCGCCCACGGTGGGCAACTCAGGGGCCGAAGCCCCGTCGTCACTCTCGGCCCCCGTGGTTACCTGAAAGAATAGCCGTAGGGGACCAGAGCTGCGTTCACAGCCGCGACGTAGTCGCCCTGGCTGATCTCCCCACGTGCCGCCATGTCCTTGGCCTGCTGGGGTCCCAACTGGATGCCACCAACGGTCACCGCAAGCTGATCCACAAGGACCTGCGGCGCTGAGCCATTCATGGGCTTAGCCGCTGCTACCTGAGCCTTCTGGCTCTCGTTCAGCGCCTGCCCGGTGTTGATGCCAAGGCGCTTAGCCTGAAGCTGTTGATTTGCCCGAAGGCCTGCTTCCGTTTGCGCCGCGATCTGCTCTTGAAAGGCGGCTTCCTTACGATCCTTCTCGGCCTGCTCATGGTCGCGCCGCATCTGGTCCACGCGGTCTTCAAGGCCCTGTCGGTCCCGTGCTTCCTGCCCGCGAATGTCGATCTGGTTGCTGTTGATCTGGAGCCCGGAGGCCTTGCTGAAATCGTTCATAGTGTTCGTTCCTTCTGGTCGTGATGGATCGCCCCGGCGCGTCATTGCTCCGGGTGCGGTATGTCGGTCTTGTGGTGGCTGGGTCAGCGCCTTAGGGTGAACCCAAAGGTCATCGTCTGTAGGCCTTCTGGACGCGCGCTAAGGCCGGTTGGGGTCGTTGCTCCGGCAAGACCATCGCTGGCTCCGGCGACCCTTCCACGCGGCGCCGTGGGTCTCATAGACATCTCGGCAATACGCCGTGCGACTGCCACGGCCTCAAGCTCGGGATAGCCGTAGACTTCAAAGCATCGTTCAGCAGCCGTGTTGAAGCTCTGGGTCCATTCGATGCCGATCCCCGGCAGTCTCCGGTCTAGCTGCGAGATGGTCTCCCAGTCATCGGCCTTGATCCATTCGACCAAGGCAAGGGCTGCCTCTCGCGTGGGATAGGTCGCAGCCCAGTCACGCCGCCTGATGTCATCGAACGTCATGCCCGGTCACCCTTGGCGGTCATCCGACCCATTCGGTAGAGATACGCTATTGGCGAGCCCTCGGGGTTCTCGATCTCGTCCACGGTGAACGGGTCGAGGGCACCCATGGCAACCAGCCGCTCCATAGTCTGGTGATACTGCTTCACTTGCTCGGGGCTCATCGCCCGCCACTCCTCCTTCTTCGGTTGGATCACGACACCCTCGGCAGTCTTCCGCCTCTGGTCTCGCCGCTGCTTCGCTTCCTTCAGTGACTTCGTTCGGCGCATCTTCGCGCGCTGTGAAATGGCCTCGTCAGGTATCACCCGCTGGCCCGGTAGGTGGTCGAGCGTCAACCGTTCCCGGCCCCCTCGCTCGGCCCGTTCATCGTCGTGGTTATTTCTCTCGTTCTTGCGCTTGGCATCGTGACGGACCTTGGCCTCAGCAATCTTGCCCTCGACCATAGTCTGCCACTCTTCCGGCTTGTAGCTTTCGCTGTCGGTCGAGGTCATGACGAGATGGACCACCTGTCTGTCAGTTAGGTCCTTGACGTCGGCCACATGGTCGAGGATGGCCCATAGCGACGGCAGATAGGTCTGATCCCCAGCCGCATTCCTTGGCCCCGTCCACGACGCTCCAAGCCGGTGTTCGTGAAGTGGTCGACCCTCGGGGTGGCTGTCCCGGTAGGGCGCAAGGAAAGCCGTCACGACATGTTCGGTAACGTATTGGTCATGGAGCCCGTTCGGGTCCCATCCGGGCTGACGTAGGGTCGCCAGCGCCTTCTCATCGGTAGTCATTTTTCGACGATGTAACTCCTTGTGTAATGTAGGTATCCAGTCGGATGACGATCATGGTGACGTAGTCAGGGAACGCCCGAAGGCGGACCAATTGGGGACATAGGGGAACCCTCGGGTTGAAGACCACCGAAGGGAGAGACCAAGGAGGGAAATCCCCAGTCCGGGTTCAATTCGAAGTCCAACCGCAGGTGTCAATCATGAATGGAAGGTGGCGTGCTTGGTCACGGAAGAACCTTCAGCTTCCAAGCCTTCCATGCCCTGATCTGGTCCGCTCGGGTGTTCACATGCAGGGAAACCATTCGGGGCGATGCTCCGGTGATCCTGCAGATGTCGACCTGGGGGAGGTCAGGGAAGTGGTCGGACAGGAAGCAGACTTCCATCTGAGGTGTCATTTCTGACCGACGAGAAGCCTTGAAGCTGTCGAGGCATTCCTTGGCCGTTATGACGATTGGGCTTGAAGCGATCTCAGACGCCATGGTCTTGACCGCATCCTCCCACCTGAGGTCGGCCCAAGATTGGCCCTCCGGCGATAGGACATCGAAGGGATAGCTCCCCGCCTTCCTTGGATAGATGCGCTTGCCGAGACCGGCTTTGACGGCTTCGTCCGTAAGGCGTCTTCGGGCTACCCGAGAGTGCCCTGACTTAGACACCTCAAGGTGTTCTTGGAGTAGCCCGAGGTGGGACAAGACTGCTCGGACTTGCCGAGTTCCGACACCCTTCAGGATGCCGTATTCAGTCACGGTGACCCAGTTGCCGAGTGAGACGGTGTCGAGGTCGCCGGTGGTTCGGTCGAGTAGTTCGGTCGTGTATTCCATTGCTCCTTTGTTGGGTGGTCGAAGAGGCTGTCCCCATGGAAATGCACGGATAAGGACAAACGCGCCTCACCAAAGCTGACCCGCCAAGTGCCACGTCCAGTCGCCCCGGAAGGAGCAAACAAGGCAACAGGCAATCGCAATGCAGGGGAGAACCGCGCGGGTCAGCTTGGGGGAGGAGCGTTGGATAGGTGCTGATGGTGGCCGTTGTCAGTCGGTGACGACGCGCGTTCATCGTGCTGGTGGCATTGGAAGCCGCCTTCGTAGTGCTAGTGGTGTGGCTTGTCGTCAGCCAGCGGCTGTCAGAACCTTCTGGACCGCTGAAGGTGAGCACCCGGCTTCCTTTGCAATCTGCCTCACAGAGCGCCCGTCAGCCTTCAGGGCCCTGATCAGGGCATGGTCGAGCGTCACCGGCCTGCCGGTCTTCCATGGCTCGCCTTGGGCCGCTGCCTTTGCCTTCGCCTTGGCGATGCCTTCCATCTGGCGCTCCTTCCGAAGGGCCGTCTCAAACTCGGCGATGCTGGCGAGGATACCAAAGACCAGCTTGCCCGTTCGGGTGGTGGTGTCGAGCGAGGCGTCGTCCAGCACCTTGAAACCAACGCCCTTCTTGTCGAGCGTCCCGACGATCTGGTGGAGGTGCGCCGCTGATCTCGCCAGACGGTCCACCTTGGTCACCACGAACACGTCACCCTCACGG
Organism: Mesorhizobium sp. M7A.F.Ca.CA.001.10.2.1; assembly: GCF_003998575.1. Lineage (NCBI taxonomy): Bacteria > Pseudomonadati > Pseudomonadota > Alphaproteobacteria > Hyphomicrobiales > Phyllobacteriaceae > Mesorhizobium > Mesorhizobium sp. M7A.F.Ca.CA.001.10.2.1. Next base: position 8,997 of record NZ_RZQY01000115.1, read on the forward strand.
GCAAACTCCAGAGCCTTCTCAAGCTCGGGCCTCGTCTCGTCCAAACCAGACCGCTTCTCGCTGAAGACCTTTTCAGCACCGGCAGCCGCAAGCTTCTCAAGCTGGGTGTCGAGGTCTTGGCCAGTGGAGCTAACGCGAGCATAGCCGATGATCATGTGTGCACTTTCCTCTAAGAGAATTGGTGTACATCACTTAGTGGACGATTGGTGCACATGTCAAGCATCGTGTTCACGAAGGTATAGGTTTGTGGACAGGACAGAATGGGTCGCCGCCGTAGCGCGTGGGAGCTAAGGACCACTCAAGGACGGCGGAGGGGTGCCGTTGTGGTGAGACCTAGGCGCACATGATAGCGGCGCGCGGTGTCGTCCCTCACGTTCATCCGAACTTCAGCGAGAGCGGCATGGGCTTGAACCATTTCGACGCGGGTTTCGCCGAGGGTGCGGCGAAGCACGGTAGCCAGGACGATATGGAAGGCTGGGTCATCGGTCATGAGGCACTCTACACCTATTTCCGACAAACCACCCCGCGCCAAGCGTGGCAACAAAGGGGGTACGGGGGGTCGGCGCGCGTGCCAGTTATCCGATCACCCGCTCAGAAATTTCTGCCAAATATTCCGACCCCATATGGGCCTTCGGTCCCGCATTGACATCGCCTTCGTTCCGCTAGAATGATCCTGAAAAAATCAGTGCAGAGGACGACATGCCGATAACACAGCTAGCTAACGGCACCTTCGAACCTGAAGAGATAGCCGTTCTCCAGGAAATGTTCGATCAACTCTGTTCGCTGCGTGGGATCACCCGCCGAAGCCCTGAAGCTACCACAGCCGCCGAAAGCCTAATGGGAGCATACCAATCCGGGCTTCGCGGCGATGAACTGCTTCAGGCCCTCGCGCCGAAATAGGCGCTGCTCTAAATCTCTTCAGGCAATCCTTCGGGGGAACCATTAAGGTCACCAAAGGGTTGGGCTCGGTGCTAACCGTGTGGGCTGACCATGGAAGAGCTTTCTCCCGAGCAACAGCAGGCTACATCGCGTCTCATTCGGACGTGGATTACTTCAGAGACACTGCGCCATCAAATCCGCCAACTGCTGAACCTCCCAGTGGATTGGGATATGTCCGAGCAGCATCGGTCCATGCTTGACGAGTTAGATCGGAAACGCAACGAATGACCTCATGGCACAGCAGAGGTACGACCTAAGGCAAGACCCAATGGAACCATTTATCGGACAATAAGTTAAAGGCGCCAGGACTCGTGGGGACTCCCTGATGACGAAGCGTGACAAAGCCGGTCACAAGACCGTTGCCGACCATCTGCTGGAGCTGATCCGAAACGAGGACAACCGCCACCAGGTTCAGCAGGCCTTCGGGCTGGAAGTTGACCCTGAGTTACCACCAACTCTAGCCTCATTGCTCGACGCCATTGAAGAGGCTCATCAGGAAACCCTAAATTACCCTGATGAGGCAGTTGAGGTACGACCTGAGGAGAGACCCAGACGGGACCTGGACGGTGTTCGACGTGTTCACCGGGCAGCCGGTTTCGCCTGATGGTTGGCCAGCGATAGGCCTCAATAGGGAATATGCGGACGATCTCGTAGACCTACTGAATGCCGAAGACCTCAAGTGCAGGCTCTCCCACCGTAGGTTCATCTGATGGAACTCCATTGGTTCAGCCCTGTGGTCCCCGTCAGAACCGAGAAGGTCGGCATCACGCTGGGCGTCAGCAACGTCGAGACCGCCGCTGAGGAACTCATGAAGTGGCCCGAGAAGGGACCGAAGTGGAACAAGGCGGTGCAGCTCTGCATCGACTGCTTCGAGGACCGAGCGTCACCCCAGGATGTCCAGAAGGCCTTTGAGGAGGCTGCTAAGGAGCAGGGGATGCTTCGGTCTTTGTAGGTGGTCTCCTGACTACGGCAGTCTCCCTAAGCACCCTCGGCCACACCAAAGAGAGAACTGCTAGGGCAGCTCTGCATGGACGACTTTGAGGACCAATGCGTCTACTGCGAAAGAACAGGGGTTCTCATGAGCGGCCGGGTGGCTGTCCAATAGCTATATCGGTAAAGACTCGGTAGGCTGCCTGAATGCTGACCAAGAGCGAACTACTCGAAATGGGTCCGGACGCGAGAGCATTCTATCTAATTGGTGCATTTATGGGCTATTTCGCACTTCTTGAGGCTGGCATCGGAGACGCTCTGGGAGAGGTGCTTGGCGTCAGTGGTGCCCGCCGTGTCATCATCAATAGAAACATGGGTTTCGATGAGAAGATCAAAACTCTGCGTACGCTGGTTGATCACTTTATCTCTGATCGAAGTCTAGCGGCGAAATTCGATGAACTGGCAAAGCAGGCCAGGAAGTGCGGTGAGCTTCGCAATATCGTTGCTCACACGCCATTTCGAGCTAGCAGCGTATCTGATGGGGTTGAGTTCTTCCGGGTGTCGGCGAATAGCAAGCTTGAGTGGCCCGCCACAGATTGGTCCACAGGCACACTCCTTAGCCACATCGACAACATCAACAAGATCGATAACGAATTAAGACTGATCGAAGGCCGGATGCAGCTTCAACGTATCGCGGAAGCTTTAATGCGTGAGCCTGACGGTAAAGGGTCTGCTCCGACCGGTGGTGGGCTACTGGGGCTCGGCGGGCTCTTTGGACTGGGCTCGATCTCTCCCGAGGGAGAAGATCATCCGAGCGCCGGTTAACGCAAGCCGGGTTTGCCTCGTGTGATAGAGCCGCGCTCCTAAGTATCTGTGCCCCGGTCACACCTTAGAAGAACTAAGGGGACCAAAGAGGTAGGCTTATCGGGATACGATTTCTACAAGCGCTTGGGAAGAGCGGAAAAGAAGCTCGCATGTGATGCGGCCAAGAACTAAGGACAGCGATGCTCAATCCTGATGATTGGAAGTTAGCAATCGAAGACGCGCGCTTCAGGCACAACGCTTTGGTTGGTCTAATTATAGCCTCAGATAATCAAGCCTTGGCCTTGATGCGACTTTTCCTGACCGTGGCCACTGCCACTGGTGCGGGTTTTGCGTCGGTAATCGTCCCCCACACTTTGATCCAGACCCCACTCGCGTGGTCGCTAGCAGCCGCTACGCTCGCCATGGTTTATTCGGCTTGGCAGTGCTTCCGCGTAATCAGTCCTCGGATCATAAATCTTCCCGGTAGGGGTGCCGACTTCTGGCTCTGGGCAGCAGATGCCACGGGGACCCGTGAGGAAGTCTTCCGGCAATACCTCAAGGTCCTCGCTGAAAAGCACGAGATCAATAAATCTGTCAACGAAAGCCAAGCCTCAGCTCTGCGATGGGCAAAGCTGGGCGGCATCCTGTCTCCCATGGTCGCGCTGGTAGTCGGCGGATTGGCGGCAGTGATGCCGAATTTGCTTTAGCGTTCGCGCTTCGGCGGGTCTTCGCTCTTTCGACT
>NZ_RZQY01001160.1:0-883 GCF_003998575.1 Mesorhizobium sp. M7A.F.Ca.CA.001.10.2.1
AGGTCGTCGGCAAGGACGGCGCGGTGACGGTGGTGACGCTGGATCTGTCGGTTGCCAACAATGTGGCGACGGTGACGGCGACGCTGAACAACAACTACGATGCCCATCCCGGCATCAATCTCGACGATCTGGTCAATCTGGGCCAAGTCGGCGTGGTTGCCACCGATAGCGACGGCGACCAGGCGACCGGCACGGTCAATGTGACGGTGTCCGACGACGTGCCGACGGCATCGAACGAAGCCTCGCAGGCGGTTGCGGAAGGTGCTCCGGCGGTGACGGGAACACTGGACTTCGTCGCTGGTGCCGACGGCGCGACGGTGACGCATGTCAACGGCACGCCGCTGATCTTCAATGCCGGCACGGGCTACTCGCAGTCGATCGACATCGGCGCCGGCAGCATCCAGGTGAAGGCGGACGGGTCCTACGCGTTCACGCCGGATGCCTCGGTCGACAACAGCTCGGGTCCGGTTGCGGTCAACGCCACCTATACGGTGACGGACGGCGACCTCGACACGTCGACGGCCAACATCGCCTTCACGATCACCGACGGCGCAGGCCCGGTTGCTGGGGCTCCGATCACGCTGGCGCTTGACGACCAGAACCTGAGCGACGGCTCGACGCCGGCCGGTCCGGACTCCGCCTTGAACTCGATCACCTTCACGCCGGGCTCGGATGCAATCGCCTCGATCGCCTTCGGCACCGATTTGAGCGGGCTGAACAGCGCCAACCTGACCTGGACCCGGGTGTCGGACACCCAGGTCGTCGGCAAGGACGGCGCGGTGACGGTGGTGACGCTGGATCTGTCGGTTGCCAACAATGTGGCGACGGTGACGGCGACGCTGAACAACAACTACGATGCCCATCCCGGCATCAATCTCGACGA
>NZ_RZQY01001161.1:0-881 GCF_003998575.1 Mesorhizobium sp. M7A.F.Ca.CA.001.10.2.1
CGGTAAGCGTGGCGAGCTTGTTGGTCTCGGCGACTTCCTTGCGAAGCGCGATCGCCCAGGTGTTGTTTGCGGGCGACGGCGACAGCCAGACGATCTTGTTGGCGTCGTAGTCGAGCTTCTTGGCCGTTTCATAGGCCTTGGCGGCGTCTTTCCAGACCGGGTCGTCGGCCTTTTCGAAGAAGAAAGCGGCGTTGCCGGTGTATTCGGGATAGATGTCGATCTCGCCGGCGGTGATCGCCTTGCGCACCACCGGCGTGCCACCGAGCTGGATACGGTCCGATGTCTTGATGTTGTTGGCGTTGAGCACGAGCTGGATGATGTTACCCAGCACGCCGCCCTCTGTGTCGATCTTCGAAGAGACAACCACCTGGGCATTGGCGGAAGCCACCGTGATGCCGAGCGCCAATGCCGCGCCGGCCAGAAACTTGACTGAAAACATTGTGAAACCCCTTGCTATGAACCGAAACGCGGTGACCGCATATGAGCATGGCTTCAACGGCCAGTCGGGGTACACGGTTTCATAACAATAGGTACAGACGCAATATTTTTGTTCCGAAGCGGTAAATTCGGCCGACATCGTGCTGACAGCGCCGTGTCAGGTGAAACGGCGGATGGATCAGGCTTCGGCTTTGCGCAAGCTCGTCAGCTTGAGCGCGCCGAGCGCCACGAAGCACAGGACGGTAACCGGAAAGACTATCCAGTTCAGCATCTCCCAGCCCCAGGCGTTGTAGACCATGCCCGACATCAGCGAGGCGCAGGCGACGGAGCCGAACAGGACGAAGTCGTGGAAGCCTTGCACCTTGCCCTTTTCCGACGGCCTGTAGGTGGCGGCCACCATCGCGGTCGCGCCGATGAAGCCGAAGTTCCAGCCAAGGCCTAGC
>NZ_RZQY01001162.1:0-877 GCF_003998575.1 Mesorhizobium sp. M7A.F.Ca.CA.001.10.2.1
GACATTGTCCACTGTGATCGGCTTGTCGGAAGGCTGGAAGCCGGATTCCTGAACTTCCGGCGGCGTGAACATCTGGCAGCTTGCCAACGCCACGGCAAAACCGGCCAGCGCGAGAAAACGCGCCAGCGGTTTCATTCCCAATGTGTTAGCGCCGATCGCCAGAACGGCTTCCTTTCGGGTCCCGGCGCATGACCACGAAAATCGGGGGCGATCTTCGGAACGTGTCATGCGCTATCTCAAACTGCTGCTGCATCCGTTGCCCGTCCCTTAGGGCGGGCGGCGGATACTGCAGGCAAATCACGGCCTGTGCCGGACCGGTAGGGCGACCTAGCCACACTCCCCCGGTCATGGCAAGCAAACGCCACATCGCCTGGAGCCGGTTTGACCGTAAATTATGTCCGCTTCCGGGCAACATCGCGTGATGTGGAATATCCAGCACCCGCGCCGATATAGCGCCGGAACGCCTCCGGACCAGCCCCGGTAAAGAAATCATCAGCCTTGCCGGTTGCGGCCACCAACCCATTGTCGACAAACACCATGTGCTCGCCGATGCGGCGTGCATCCTCGGGCTGGTGGGTGACAAATAGCACCGTCATGGCGCGTTCGGCATGAACGGCAGCAACCAGATTCAGCATCTCGTCGCGCAAAGCGGGTCCGAGCGAAGCGAATGGCTCGTCGAGCAGCAACACCGGTCGGTCGCGCACCAGCACGCGGGCCAGTGCGACGCGCTGGCGTTCGCCCCCGGAGAGCTCGCGCGGCAGGCGTTTCTCCTTGCCCGCGAGACCGGTGCGCGCAAGCGCCTCGGCGACCGCGGCGCGGTCCGCCTCGGTCAGTCCCAGGGAGGGCGAGCGACCGAGCCCGACATTCTGCTCGACGG
>NZ_RZQY01001163.1:0-875 GCF_003998575.1 Mesorhizobium sp. M7A.F.Ca.CA.001.10.2.1
CCCTTGTTATATTCATACGGATATATCGGTTAGCGGGCTTCGAGCCGGCCGGATTTCAAACCAGGGAGAGTCTTCCATGACGCGCATAGGTTTTGCATCGAGGGCGATCACCATTGGGGGTTTTGCGGCGATGTTGATGGCGGCGGTGCCGGCAGCACATGCGGAAGACAAGGTGGTGGTGTTTGCCGCGGCCAGCCTCAAGGATGCGCTCGACGCCGTGAACAAGGCCTGCGAGGCCGATGTCGGCGAGGCGGCGACCGTCTCCTATGCCGCGAGCTCGGCGCTGGCCAAGCAGATCGAGGGCGGGGCGCCTGCCGACGTCTTCATCTCGGCCGACCTCGACTGGATGAAATATCTCTCCGACAAGAAGCTGACCAAGCCGGACACCGAAGTGAAGCTGCTCGGCAATCAGATCGTGCTGGTGGCGCCGAAGGACTCGGCGGTCGACACCAGGATCGAGAAGGGCTTCGACCTCGCCAAGCTGATCGGCGACGGCAAGCTCGCCATGGGCGATTTCAAGGCGGTGCCGGCCGGCAAATACGGCAAGGCCGCACTTGAATCGCTCGGCGTCTGGTCCTCGGTCGAGGGCAAGGGGGCGCAGGCCGAAAACGTGCGCGCGGCGCTGAAGCTGGTTTCGACGGGCGAAGCCGCCCTTGGCATTGTCTATGCCACCGACGCGCATGCCGAAAAGGGCGTCAAGGTGGTCGGCACCTTCCCGGAGGATTCGCATCCGCCGATCATCTATCCGGTTGCCCAGACCGCCGATTCGAAGGACAAGGATACGCGGGCTTTCCTGAAATGCCTGCAGTCGGCCAAGGCGGCCGCGCTGTTCAAGGATCAGGGATTTACCGTGCTCGCGCCGAGCAACTGAGTTC
>NZ_RZQY01001164.1:0-867 GCF_003998575.1 Mesorhizobium sp. M7A.F.Ca.CA.001.10.2.1
GGTCCTGAACGGCGATCGTAGTGGCGCCGCGCATTTGGAGGATCTGCAGGCGCACCGGCCTTTTCGCGACTTCGTCTACGAACTCAAGGGTGGCAGCGCCGACTGTCGCTGGGTCTTGACATCAGGCTTTCCGAAGTTCGACGACGAAGGAAGATTTGCCGGCTATCGCGGAATCGGCCGCAACGTCACGGCATTGGCCGGCGCCTTCAAGGGTCCGGGGCCGGAACCATCGGCCGACGGCGAGCCCGACCAGCATCTGGCCGACCTCGAGCGGACGATGGACGCCATGCAGATGGGCGTCGTGCTCCTCGACGCCAGGCTCGACACGCTGATCGTCAACAAGGCCTATCGCGACCTCTCGAGGATTCCGGACGGCGCTGTCGGCGTCGGCGCTCCGTTCAGCCTGTTGATGGAGCTCAACCGCCGCAGCGGCATCTATGGCGACATCGACGAACGGCAATGGCAGCGCTACCTTGCCACTCGTCTCGAGGAGATTCGCGCCGGATCCGTCGCGCCGCGCGAATTTGTCCATGCCAACGGCAGGACGATGATGTTCTCGGTGACGGCGCTGTCAGGCGGCAAGCGGCTGTTGACCTATTATGAGGTCACCGAGATCAAGCAACGCGATGCGGAGATCAAAAGCGCGAACGCCAAGATCGCCGAGACCTTCGCCAGTCTCCGCACCATGGTCGACCAGATGCCGATCGGTGTCCTCGTCCTCGACGCCGATATGCGCACCGAGATCATCAACCGTGCTTTCTATGATTTCTGGCAGATCGACGCCCGGCGCGCCGAGATCGGCTGCAGCTTCCGCGATCTGATGGACGCCAGCCGCGACATCGATCCGTTTGGTGCCGACGATGCATC
>NZ_RZQY01001165.1:0-860 GCF_003998575.1 Mesorhizobium sp. M7A.F.Ca.CA.001.10.2.1
GAATACCATGCTCAAAGGCATCAACCCGCTGCTCAATGCCGACGTGCTGCAGGCATTGCGGGCAATGGGGCATGGCGATGATCTGATCATCGCCGACACCAATTTTCCGTCCGATTCCGTGGCGCGCCAGACGGCGCTCGGCCGCGTGCTGCGCATCGATGCCTCGGCGGCGCAAGTGGTCAAGGCGGTGCTGTCGCTCTACCCACTGGATACATTCGTCGACGACTCGGCCGCGCGCATGGAAATTGTGGGCAAGCCCGACGAAATTCCGCCCGTACAAAGCGAAGTGCAAAGGGAGGTCGACAAGGCCGAGGGCAAGTCGTGGCCGATGATCGCGGTCGAGCGCTATGCCTTCTACGAGCGCGCCAAACAGGCCTATTGCGTCATCCAGACAGGTGAGCGCCGCTTCTACGGCTGCTTCGCCTTTCGCAAGGGCGTCGTGCCGCCGGATGCGCAGTAGCGGCATGGCTTCGGGCAAGCCGGTCGTCATGAAGCCTGTCGTCATATTGGGTGTGTTCGTCGCCGACACCGCCTACAGGGCGCAGCGGCAGCCGCGCATGGGCGAAACCATCCTCGGCACATCCTTCACGCTGGGGCCGGGCGGCAAGGGTTCTAACCAGGCGGTTGCCGCCGGCAAGCTCGGCGCCGACGTCACCTTCCTCACCCGCCTCGGCGTCGATCCCTTCGCCGACATGGCGAGGCAGACCTGGGCGCAGGCGGGCGTGAAAAATGCCGTCATCAATACGCCGGAAAGCTACACCGGTGCGGCCTACATCTTCGTCGAGGAGACCACCGGCAACAACGCCATCATCGTCAGCCCCGGTGCTGCCATGCTGATCTCTCCAGCCGATATCGAAGCC
>NZ_RZQY01001166.1:0-850 GCF_003998575.1 Mesorhizobium sp. M7A.F.Ca.CA.001.10.2.1
CCGAAATACCATCCGGCCAGCACCACCAGGATGACGAGGAAGATGCTGCCGCCGCCACCGGTGCGGCCGCCGATCGGAATGCGGAACTGGCCACCGCCGCCGCCGAGCCCGCCACCGCCGCTGCGGTCGTCCTCGATATTGTCACTCTGACGACGGCCTCTCCAGAGCATGGCAACTCCTCGCGCTGCAAACTTCCCCGTTGTTGCGGGGCTCAACCCAACAAACAACTATCTCAATGGTTGCTCCAAGTCACAGCATTTTTCCAGACCGCGGCGGTTCTGGCATGACGGCCTCACCGCTCTGGCCGAGAGTGCGCAAGGCCTGTAGCATTGCTCGTGGATGGGGGATGTATTGGGCTTGAAGACGATCGGTTCGTTCCTGTCGCTGATTGCGGCGTTGTTTTGCCTCGGCACGCCGGTAGCCGGCGCGGTGACGCTCGATTCCAGCGTTGCCGTCACCGACCCCGCCACTTTGCAGGCATTGGAACGCGGCGGACTGTCGATCAGCCGCCTGCTGGGGCCAGCGCTCGGCCTGACCCGCGAGGTCGACAATCGCGGTCTGTTCTCGGTACCGGCTTTGGCGACGGTGCGCGACACAGTCAAGCAGCAGATCGCCGACGAGCCGAAGACCAGTCCGGACCCCTATGTCGCCGACATGGCCAGATCGAAGGACACCAGCCAGAAATTCAATCCGAAATACATCGACGACGACGGCTCGACGCTGGACCTCACCGGCGTTGTCAACCGCATGGACCGCGGCTATCTCGGCCACACCGAATGCGGCGAGATCCGGCTGATCTACCGCTTCCACTATTCGATCGCTGAAAAGCCGGTGAAGGGAAAGGCGGGCC
>NZ_RZQY01001167.1:0-846 GCF_003998575.1 Mesorhizobium sp. M7A.F.Ca.CA.001.10.2.1
CTTGTAGTGGGTCGCCGAACTCACCCAGCTTTCGCCGACAAGAAGGACTTTTGTTTTCGCCATGATCATACTCTCCTGATTTCGTCGGTTGATGCGGTGTTCCGCGCCAGGTCGAAACGTCGATAAGCCATTGTTTCAACTGGCCATCACGGCATTGTTCGCCAGGGCCGCAGCCTTCAGCGTGGCAAAGTCTGCGATGTAACCCTGCGCGCCTTCAACCGTTGTCGTCAGGCTCGCCCCGATTGCCGCATAGCGCGCGGCGTCGTCGAGCGACGCGCCATGCAGCCAAAGGGCAAGGAAGATGCCGGCAAAGCTGTCGCCGGCGCCTGTCGCGTCGACGCGATTGACCGGCAGCGCCGGCACCTCGATCTGCGGACCGCCATTCGCCGGAAAAACGACGGCGCCGAACTCGCCGAGGGTGAGCACGACCGTTCCCCGTTGTTTGATGCGTGATAACATCACTCGCACCTCTTCGATCGTCGTCGCCATACGGCTGCGAAAGTCGAAGATTTCCCGTATCATCACATCGTTGATGAAGGTCAGATCGATCTGTTTGACCATCTGCGAGAAGGTTTCCGGCGTGCGTGCGCTTTTGGGAAGACCGGCCGAATGCAGGCTCACCTTCCAGCCCGCCTGATGAAAGCGAGCGATGGACGCGGTCATCGTCTCGTAGTGGAAGCCTTCGATATGAAGGCAGGCCGGACGTTGCTCGGGCTGGATATCCAGATTGGCTGTCAGGTCGACCTCGCCAAGCTCGAACGGTTCGCTGATGATCGTCCGGCTGCCATTGCGCTCGATGATCACGATCGCCTGGGAGAGGCGGTTGTTGGGCGGGGTGGGGGTCGG
>NZ_RZQY01001168.1:0-846 GCF_003998575.1 Mesorhizobium sp. M7A.F.Ca.CA.001.10.2.1
CCCCTAACCCCTCCCCACAAGGGGGAGGGGGGCACAGCTTCCGAGCCCGGACTTCTGCTGTTTTGTCGTGGTCGGCGCCTGCGAGAGTTCCCCTCCCCCTTGTGGGGAGGGGCTAGGGGTGGGGGTCCCTCTTCGTCAGAATTCTTGTTCGACAGACAGAACAGAGGGTGCCGCCTAATGTTCCGCCTGGAAGCCCGCACAAGCACACCTGCCTGGTTCAACCTCGCTCTGCCATTGCTGGCGATCGGCGGGACGCTCATCCTATGCAGCGGCCTCATCGCGCTGGCCGGCGCCGGCGTGCTCGAAGCCTATGGCGTGATGTTCACGGCGTCGCTGGGCGACAGCTATGCGATCACCGAAACGATGGTGCGTGCAACACCCATGATCTTCACCGGACTGGCGGTCGCGGTCGCCTTCCGGGCCAAATTCTGGAACATCGGCGCCGAGGGGCAATTGCTGGCCGGCGCGGTGGCCAGCTGCTTTGTCGGCGCCATTCCAATGCCGGGGCCGCTCGCCATGGTCTTGATGGCGGTCGCCGGTGCCGCGGCGGGAGCCGCAGTCGCGCTGGTGCCGGCGACGCTCAGAGTAAAATTCAAGGTCGACGATGTCGTCAGTTCGCTGCTGCTCAACTCGGTCATCTATTATGCGCTGATGGCGCTGATCGAAGGCCCGTGGAAGGACTCCTTCAGCGGCTATCCGATCTCGCCGCCGATCGAGGATTCGGCCAATTTCCCGGTGCTGCTCGAAGGCACAAGACTGCATCTCGGCGTCGTCGCGGCGCTGATCGCGGCGCCGCTGACCTGGTTCCTGATCCTGAAGCCGAGCGTCGTGCGCACGATCAGGAAC
>NZ_RZQY01001169.1:0-846 GCF_003998575.1 Mesorhizobium sp. M7A.F.Ca.CA.001.10.2.1
GGACAGGGCAGCGTCTGCAACAACACGACCGGCATGCGCGAGGTCTACCGCGGCAGCAAGGCCGCCTTGAACCAGTATATGCGCTGCTACGCAGCCCGGCACGCGGGCGAGGCCCGTTCGATGGTCCTGATGGCGCCGGGCTGGGTTCGCACGGAGTTGGGCGGCCCGGGCGCACGGCTCACCATCCAAGAGAGCATTCCCAGCCTTGTGAACGTGCTCCTCGCAAAACGGGGAAACCCCGGCCTGGAATATCTTGACTATCTCGGCCGCACCGTTCCCTGGTGAAATCGCGGGCTGTGATGAAGTTCATCGGCATCGAAGATGTTAAGCTAGGCCAGCTGTTGTAAAAGGAGAGGGCTCTGACCACCGATCAAGCTGAAATCCACTATAAATCAGCATGATGCGAATAAACCCTCATACGGTCTTCCGGCTCCTTGACGCAAATATCAGCAGCGTTCCGATCCGCTCGTAGCCCATCCGGGGATAAAGCAGCGCCCCGGCGTGGGTTGCAGCCAGCGCCGAGTACCTCGACCCACGCGCCCGATCGTCGTGCAACATTCTCGACATCAAAGCCTGGCCAATGCCGCGACGCCGGTGCGACGGCTCGACATACATGCTCGAACACCATGTGGCTCCCAGGGCATCAAGGCTGCGTACGCGCCCAACGATATCGGCGCCATCGACTGCCACATACTGACGGAATGGCGCGCTGTCGCCGAGCAAATCGTCTGGGATCGGCTGCCTGCGGATGATCTTTCCCAACTGCGCCGCCCGTTCGGCTGTCTGCACGCGTTCGATCGAAGCAACCGCCGGCGGGCTGGGAATGCGGCGCAATCGGTGGACGAA
>NZ_RZQY01000116.1:0-12244 GCF_003998575.1 Mesorhizobium sp. M7A.F.Ca.CA.001.10.2.1
CGCCAGAAGTGCCTGATATCGGCCGAGTAGGCGAGGGTCGAGGTGATGTAGCCTGGAAATTGCGTCACCGAGGAGGTGGCGTTGGCGACGATCGGCGGCAGGCCGACCAACGTCATGGCGCCGAAGGTGATGAAGGTGCCGCCACCGGCGACCGCATTGGCGGCGCCTGACAGAAAGCCCGCCAGAAACAGCAGGATGGCATCGAAGACAGACATGAATTGCGGCCGCTCAAAACTGTGTTATTTCAGGCTTAGAAAGCCTGAACGACCGGCGCAACCCGGCACGGCAGGATTACGATGGTGCCATGCGAGCAGAAAATGCGCTGCCAAGGCGTGACAAAGCGGCGAAATAGCTGTATGTGCCCGCCCGTACCGGCCAGAAAGAATCTGCCGGACCCGTCAACAATGACGGTGTAGTCGCCCCTGCTGGATGTTTCAAAGACAAATGTCTTGGAGACAAAAGGCATAGCCAAGCGGTCAATGGAACTGCAAGGCGAGTGTCGGACGCTCTGACTGTCGGAAGAACAAGAAGTGGACTTTTGAGATGGATATTCTCCGTCAGCTCGAGGCCGAACAGGCCGCCAAGATCGAAGCCAAGCGCAAGCTTCCCGAATTCCAGCCCGGCGACACCGTGCGCGTCCAGGTCCGCGTGACCGAAGGCACCCGCACCCGCGTCCAGGCCTATGAGGGCGTCGTCATCGCCCGCGCAGGCGCCGGCTTCCAGGAGAACTTCACGGTTCGCAAGATTTCCTACGGCGAAGGCGTCGAGCGCGTGTTCCCGGTCTACTCGCCGATGGTTGAAGGCGTCGAGATCGTTCGCCGCGGCAAGGTGCGTCGCGCCAAGCTCTATTACCTGCGCGATCGTCGCGGCAAATCGGCCCGTATTTCGGAAAACACCGGCGTGCGCGCCCGCAAGCTGAATGATGAGGAGCGCGATGCGCTGAACGCCGAGAAGGCCCGCATCGAGGCCGAGAAGGTGGCAGCAGCCGAGGCCCTGGCCGTCGAGAAGGCCGCCCAGGACGCCGCCGAGAAGAAGGCCGCCGCCGAAGCCGAAGCAGCAGCCAAGGCCGCCGCGGAAGCGACCCCCGCCGAATAAGGTTTTCGGACATCCCATTCAAAAAGGCGGCTTCGGCCGCCTTTTTCGTTTCACCGGACTGTGAACGCTTTCAGCGCCAGAAACGGGATCCGCTGTTGACGGCACATTATCTTGTGTACTAAATAATCGTGTACAAAGTAATTGGAGATTTGATATGGCACTCTACACCACACAGGCTCACGTCACCGGCGGCCGCGCCGGTCATGGCGAGACCAGCGACGGTCTGCTCAAGGTCGATCTGGCAATGCCCAAGGAGCTCGGCGGGCCGGGGGGCGCCACCAATCCTGAGCAACTGTTCGCAATCGGCTATGCCGCCTGCTTCGAAAGCGCCATCCGCTTCGTCGCGCGCAAACAGAAGCTGTCGCTGACGGATGCCGGGGTAACCTCCACCGTCAGCCTGCTTCCCAATGGCGAAGGCTTTAAGCTCGGCGTCGCGCTCGCGGCGGAAACGAAAGGCCTTGATCAGGCGGCGGCGGAAGCGCTTGTATCGGAGGCGCACAAGATCTGCCCCTATTCCAACGCCATCAGGGGCAATGTCGACGTAGCGCTTTCGGTAAAGGCGGCATGACGGAAAAGACGACAAAGAGCACCAGCGACGTCCCGGCGGAGGCCACCGGGACGTTTCACGTTCCGCGGCTCGACCAGCAGCTGTGCTTCGCGCTCTATTCGGCAAGCGGGCTGATGACGAAGCTCTACCGCCCGCTGCTCGATCCGCTCGGCCTGACCTATCCGCAATATCTGGCCATGTTGGCGCTGTGGGAACGAGCTCCAAGCACGGTTGGCGAGCTTGGCGAAGCGCTTGGGCTGGATTCGGCGACGCTGACGCCGCTGCTCAAGCGGATGGAGGCTGGCGGACTGGTCACACGCCGGCGCGACCCCGCCGACGAGCGCCGGGTTATGGTCGAGCCGACAGCGAAGGGCCAAGCGTTGCGTGAGCAGGCCAAAAGCGTGCCGGCGGCGATGCTTTGCAACCTGCCGCTGGATGCCGACGAGTTGAAATCCCTGCACCGCACGCTGACGCGGTTCGTCTCCGGCTTGCGCAAGGCAGATGCCGGCATCGCGAAGCGGAGCTGATCGCTGCCGCGACACCGTTCAATCCTGAATCCCGGAAATGAAGGCACTGGAATCCGCTTTCGCGCATCCTGACGCAGCGGACCGTCTTGCATGACGCTTGCGGAAAGCTAAAGTCGGCGCCGTATTTTCCTGCAAGCCCGGCCATGTCCGGGTCCGTCAATTTCCGGGGAGTGTGTCATGACCAAATCGAAACTGCTGCTGGCAGGCCTGCTTGCCCTCGTCCTGACGCCCGTTGCCGCCTTTGCGCAGGCGCTGCCCGACCTCGGCGGCAAAAAGGTGGTGGTTGTGACCGAAAACGCCTATCCGCCGCTGCAGTTCATCGATGCCAAGACCGGCAAGCAGATCGGCTGGGAGTATGACGCGATGAACGAGATCGCCAAGCGGCTCAATTTCACGGTCGAGTACCAGAACACTTCCTGGGACGCGATGATCCAGGCGGTTTCCGACAACCAGTACAACATTGGCATGACCGGCATCACCATCAAGGACGACCGCAAGGAGAAGGTCGATTTCTCCGACCCCTATATGCGCTCGGAACAGTTCATGCTGGTGCGCGGCGATGAGAGCCGCTTCACTGACGACAAGACCTTCGGCGACTTCAAGGACGGGCTGATCGGCGCGCAGGCCGGCACCACGCCCTTCTACACCGCCGTCTACAGCGTGCTCGACGGCAATGAGCAGAACCCGCGCATCAAACTGTTCGAGACCTTCGGCGCGACCGTGCAGGCACTGAAATCAGGCGACGTCGATGTCGTTTTGACCGATGGCACCGCTGGCAAAGGCTATGTCGACGCCTCCGAGGGCAAACTGAAACTGATCGGCGGGCCGCTCGGCACCGAGGATTTCGGTTTCATTTTCCCCAAGGGTTCCGACCTGGTGAAGCCGATCAACGCGGCAATCGCTGCGTTGAAGGCGGACGGGACGTTCGATGCGCTGAACAAGAAATGGTTTCTTGATTACAAGATGGGGCAGTGATTTCGCGCTGACTTCGCGCTTGAACGCCCCCCTCTGCCCTGCCGGGCATCTCCCCCTCAAGGGGGGAGATCGGCTCTTTTTTCCGCTTTCGCCAATCACCAAAGTTGTAAAAAGAGTGCCGTCGACGAAGCTGCCAATCTCCCCCCTTGAGGGGGAGATGTCCGGCAGGACAGAGGGGGGCGCCTTGGCGCAATCCTTTTGATGCCTCCCGCCTCTTCGTCCAAAGCCGACTTCCCCTGGTGGCTTGTCGTTGCCGCAGCCCTCGCGATCGCGGTGGCCGTCTTCGTCGCCACCAGCAACCTCTATGCCCAGGTGTTCGCCACGGTCGCCAAGGGCATCGGCGTCACCATCTTCGTCACCGTGATCGCCTTCGTGCTGGCGTCGGCCATTGGGCTCGGCATCGCGCTGATGGGAATGTCCGGTTCGCGCTGGCTGCGCCAGATCGCGCGCTTCTATGTCGAGATCGTCCGCGGCGTGCCGATCCTGGTGCTGTTGTTCTGGATCGCCTTTGCCGGCGCGCCGGCCTTCGTCGCGGCCTGGAACGCGCTGACCGCGCCGCTGCAAAACGCCGGCCTGTTCGGCGAGCTTTTGGTGCGCGACGTGTCGCTGCTCTGGCGCGCCATCATGGCGCTGACCATCGGCTATTCGGCTTTCATCTCGGAGGTTTTCCGGGCCGGCATCCAGGCGGTGGAGAAGGGTCAGATCGAAGCGGCGAAGGCGCTTGGGCTGACACGCGCGCAGCGTTTCCGGCTGATCGTGTTCCCACAGGCAATCCGCACCATCCTGCCGCCGCTCGGCAATGATTTCGTCGCTTTGGTCAAGGATTCCTCGCTGGTCTCGGTGCTCGGCGTTGCCGACATCACGCAGATGGGCAAGGTCTACGCCGCCGGCTCCTTTCGCTTCTTCGAGACCTATTCGATAACGGCCTACATCTATCTCATCCTGACCGTCGGCCTGTCGCTGGCGCTCAGGGCGCTGGAGCGGCGGCTGCGCCGCCAGCACGAGGAATAGTTTTTCGGCCAAGGCAGCGCTACGATCCCCGAGCATTCCCCTTGAGGAGGTCCCCATGATCGTCGACAAAGCCAATGCGGCGCTGGATTCCGTCTATACGGCCGACACGCCGGAAGCGCTTGAGGAGGCCTATGCCGCGTGGGCCGCGACCTATGACAGCGAGACCGCCTCGCTCGGCTACCTCCTGCCTTTCCTGATCACCGCCTGGGTGGCGCGTCATGTGCCGGCGGGCGATGGCCCCTTGCTCGATGCCGGCTGCGGCACTGGCCTGTCGGGATCCTCGCTGAAGGCGCTCGGTTACCGCGACATTGCGGGGCTCGACCTCTCGTACGATATGCTGAAGATCGCCGGCAGCCGCAATGCCTACAGCGACCTGAAGCAGGCAATGCTCGGCGAAACGCTGCCGTGGCCGGACGGCCACTTCCGCGCCTTCTTCTCGACCGGCGTGTTCACCATCAGCCATGCGCCGGCGACAGGCCTGCACGAACTGGTGCGCATCACCCGCCAGGGCGGCCACGCCATCTTCACCGTGCGCGACCAGGTGTTCGAGAGCGGCGGCTTCCAAGCCGTGTTCGACGAGCTGGAGCAGGCAGGGAAATGGCGGCCGATCGAGGAAAGCCCGTGGTTCCGCTGCTATGCGATCGCCGAGCCTGACGCGCTGGTGAAGACGTTTGTGTTTGAAGTGTTGTGACTCCACTTACCTTCTCCCCTTGCGGGAGAAGGTAAAGGCGCTGAACGCCGCAATTGCCGAAAACCCAAAACATTGGTATGAGCCACGCCATGGAAGAGCTTTTTGGCGATCCGGCCTACAAGGGGTTCGTGCTGCAGGACAGGAAACGCCTGCCGTCGCGTTTTTCCGCGCGCGTGTCCGGGGCGCTGACCAGCCGACTACCCTAGGCCGACCTGTTCGGGTCCCTTTCGCCGGGCCTGAGGTCCGGTACCTGCTCTTTCCCATTCTCATATCGACGGATTTACGCACATGAGCGCACCGCGCACCCTCTACGACAAGATTTTCGACGACCATGTCGTCGATCGCCAGGACGACGGCACCTGCCTGCTCTACATCGACCGCCACCTGGTCCATGAAGTGACCAGCCCGCAGGCCTTCGAAGGCCTGCGCATGACCGGCCGTAAAGTCCGGCATCCGGAAAAGACGCTGGCCGTGGTCGATCACAATGTCTCGACCTCGCCCGAGCGCAAGTTCGGCATCAAGAACGAGGAAAGCCGCATCCAGGTCGAGGCGCTGGCCAAGAACGCCAGGGATTTCGGCGTCGAATATTATTCCGAGAACGATATCCGCCAGGGCATCGTCCACATCATCGGTCCGGAGCAGGGCTTTACTCTGCCCGGCATGACCATCGTCTGCGGCGACAGCCACACCTCGACGCATGGCGCTTTCGGCGCGCTGGCGCATGGCATCGGCACGTCCGAGGTCGAGCATGTTCTGGCGACGCAGACGCTGATCCAGCGCAAGGCCAAGAACATGCTGGTGCGTGTCGACGGCCAGTTGCCGGAGGGCGTCACCGCCAAGGACATCATCCTGGCCATCATCGGCGAGATCGGCACCGCCGGCGGCACCGGCTATGTCATCGAATATGCCGGCGAAGCGATCCGTGCGCTGTCGATGGAAGGCCGCATGACGATCTGCAACATGTCGATCGAAGGCGGCGCGCGCGCCGGCCTGATCGCCGCCGACGAGACGACCTTCGCCTATGTCAAGGACAAGCCGCGCGCGCCGAAGGGCGCGTCCTGGGATGCGGCACTCGAATATTGGAAGACGCTGCAGTCCGACGAAGGCGCGCATTTCGACAAGGTGATCGTGCTCGACGCGGCCAAGCTGCCGCCGATCGTCTCCTGGGGCTCCTCGCCCGAGGATGTCGTGTCGGTGCAGGGCATCGTGCCGAACCCGGACGACATCGCCGATGAAAACAAGCGCACCTCCAAGCAGCGCGCGCTCGACTATATGGGTCTGACGCCGGGCACCAAGATCACCGACATCACGCTCGACCGCGTCTTCATCGGTTCGTGCACCAACGGCCGCATCGAGGATCTGCGCGCCGTCGCCAAGGTGGTCGAAGGCAAGACGGTCAGCCCGCATGTCGATGCGATGATCGTGCCCGGCTCCGGCCTGGTCAAGGAACAGGCGGAAGCCGAAGGTCTCGACAAGATCTTTGTCGCCGCCGGCTTCGACTGGCGCGAGCCGGGCTGCTCGATGTGCCTTGCCATGAACGACGACCGGCTAAAGCCGCATGAACGCTGCGCCTCGACCTCGAACCGCAATTTCGAGGGCCGGCAAGGCTTCAAGGGCCGCACCCATCTCGTGTCGCCGGCGATGGCGGCCGCGGCGGCGATCGCCGGCCACTTCGTCGACATCCGCGAGTGGAAGTAACCCGGATTTGAACAGAACCCGAGCCGCGCCCGGCTCGGGTCAGCTCTTTCCGTCGCGGCGGACGAGCTCGTGGAACTCCTCGCGGCGTCCCGGCTGTTCGGCCGCGACCACTAGCGCAAGCTGTTGTTCCTCGAAGAGCTTGAACCATTCGTCCCATTCGACGAGTTCATAGCCTCCCGCATTGAGCGGCCGTTCAGGCTGGTCCTGATCCTGATAGGCGTGCTGGCCGAAGACCAGCCTCAACATGGGCTGCGTCCCCGCTTCCGGCGATATGTCGACGATTGCGGGAAAGCCGGCGCGCCCGGCAGCCCATGAGCGGATCGCATCGTGGTCGGTCAGTGTGATTGTGTCGGCCATGGGTCGCTCCAGATTGTGAACGGAGGAACGCTGACTGGGGACTGCGGTTCCCTGACATTATTTTGAGACGGCGGTCCTGCTTACCGCTTTCGCTTAACCGCTTGTTTGGGCTTGCCCTCTAAGCTCTTCCCTGACGTAAGCCAGGGGAAGTCACAGTCGGTTGGACACGGGTCTGCTCATTGCGCTGCTCAACCCGACGATCGCGCTGGCGCTCGGCGCGGCGTTCCTTGTGCTATGGTCCTATCAGCGCCACCGCCCCTATCTGGCCGTTTTGGCGATCAGCTACAGTCTCTCGGCGGCTGGCTTCCTGCTGCAGTATTTCACCTTGCCCATCGGGATGCCGCTGACCAAGCTTACGTCGAACATCTGCTTCACCATCGCCGCGTGCTGCCTGGCCAGCGCTGTCATCCACCGCTATGGCCGCAAGGTGCCCTATGTGGGGATCGCCGTGCTGGCCGGCGGCGGCCTGGCGTCGTTGTGCTGGTTCCTGTTCGTCGCGCCGGATCTCACCTGGCGCATCCTGGCGATGAATTTCGCATTCGGCGGCATCAGCCTTCTGGTTGCTGCCGAACTGCGCCCGGTGCGCAACAACGGCCCGACCGAAAAAATCCTGTTCGTGCTGTCGCTGCTGTCGGGCGTCAATTTCTTCGTGCGCACCCTTGCCGTCGTCATCGCGCATGGGCCCTTCGCCAGCTATGACGGGTTCTATGGCTCGTCCTACTGGACGACGGCGCTGCTGTCGCACGCGCTGCTCTCGCTGCTCATTGCGTTGTGCCTGTTTTCCGCCGCGGCACTCGACGTGTTGAAGGCATTGAAGACCGAGACCTATACCGACCCCCTGTCGGGCCTGCTCAACCGGCGTGGCTTCGAGGAACGCGGCATGCGGCTCTTGCAGCACTGCGCCTCGGCCCGGTTCCCGGTCGCGCTGGTGTTGGCCGACCTCGATCACTTCAAGGCGCTCAACGATGTGCATGGGCATGGCGCGGGCGATCGCGTGATCGCCGACTTCGCCGCCAAGCTTCGGTCGGCGGCCGGCGCGCGCGGTGTTGCCGGGCGTATCGGCGGCGAGGAATTCGCGGTGCTGCTGCCACTCAGCGATCTTGCCGCGGCCCGGCTGTTCGCCGAGGCGGTGCGCACCGTCTATTCGGCCGGTCATGTCGACGGACTTCCCCAGGGAACGAGGGTGACGGCAAGCTTCGGCGTGGCGGCCCGCAGCGGTGGCGAGGCGCTGGAGCCGCTGATGCGCCGTGCCGACGATGCGCTCTACAAAGCCAAGAAGAACGGCCGCGACAGTGTACGCCTGTCCTATGAGCGGCCGGAAACGGCGTTCCTGCCGGAGCCGCTCAAGACCGGCTGAATCTGCCCGGACGGGACGGCGTTAACGTCTTCTTCGCCCGTCGATGATTAGCTGTCGGCGCGGGTGCGGGAGAACATGAGCGGCGCCAACTTCATCCTGTTGATCAATCTGTCGGTTGCCGGCCTGCTGGCGGCATCCTTCATGGCGGTCGCCTTCCACGATGTCGGCCGCGCGCCGGCGCGCTGGCTGGCATTTGGCTATCTGCTGGGCATGGCCTATTCGGCCATCGAATTCTCCATTCCCGCTTTCTCCGACGCGCGGCTCCCGGTCGTGGCCGCCTTCGCGGTTTTCCTTGCCGCCACCATTGCGTTCAATGGCGGGCTTGCCCGCAAATACGGCGTGGCACTGCCCTGGAAGCCGATGCTGTTGTTCCTGTTGACCACCACCATAGCTGTGTATTTCGTGCAGGATCTGCCCCGCCAGTCGCTGATCCGCATCATGGCTTACCAGCTTCCCTATGCGGTCATGCAGTTTGTGGGGCTGGCCATTGTCTGGTCATCGAGGCAAAAGCTTGCCCGTCTCGATCGCATGTTGATGGCCGTGCTGGCGGCGAGCGGTCTGCAGTTTGCCTCCAAACCGTTCATCGCGCATGCGCTTGGCGGCTGGGGCGCCAATCCGCAGGCCTATCTGCAAAGCAACTACGCGCTGGTGTCGCAATCGCTCGGCACTGTCTTTGCGCTGGCGCTGGCGCTGCTGATGCTGGCCATCCTGGTTCGCGACGTGCTCGCCGAAGTGACGTCGAAGTCGGAAACGGACACGCTGTCGCGTCTGCTCAACCGCGGCGGCTTCACCCGGCATGCCGAGCTGGCGGTGCTTGGCGCGATGCGGCAAGGCGTGCCGGTCGCGCTGGTCATCGCCGATCTCGATCATTTCAAGAGCGTCAACGACAGTTTCGGCCATGCGTCAGGCGACCGGGTGATCGAGACTTTTGCAGGCTTCCTGCGCGAAGCTGCAGCCGCGCATCACGTTGCGGGTCGGATTGGCGGCGAGGAGTTCGCCATCATCCTGCCGGGGACCAACCTTGCCGCGGCGCGGCTGTTCGCCGAGGGGACGCGCAGCGCCTTTGGCGGGCTGCCCATCGACGGGCTGCCGGCAGACAACCGCTGCACCGCGAGCTTCGGCGTCGCCGAACTTCATCCGAGCGAAGACTTTGCCGATCTGATGCGGCGCGCCGACCAGGCGCTCTATCAGGCGAAGAATGCCGGGCGCGATTGCGTGCGCGTCTCCGCCGGACCGGCCGGCAACTGGTCGTCAGCCGGAATGGAAGCCAGAGCAATTTCAGGAAAAGTGTGAAACGGTTTTCCCGGGAAAGCGCATAGCGCTTTCCCTTGGGAAATTGCGTCCAAACAAAGTGTCTAGCGGCAGGGGCTGAGTTCGGGCATCTCGCCGTCGGAGAGACCGTACATATAGGAGCGGCCCTTCACCAGCACAGGCGGCCGGTAGCAATCACTGTATCCGCTGATTTCGTCGGCTTCGTTCTCGTAGATCACCTTGGGCTGGCCGGCGCTGGTGTAGTCGGATAGCTGCTTGGCCAGCTTGCCTTCGCCGACGATGATGCGCTTGTAGCCGGCGGCGCTGTCGACAACGAGATTGCCGAAGGAATCAGCGTAGACGCGATCCTGATGCCGGGCGCCGGCGAGCGCTGGCGCTGCAAGGGCTACGACCGATGCCGCCACGATGAGCGCCGCAAGGCGCGATCTGCCTGAATTCGAACGCATGGCGTCCTCCGTGTCCTGAGGGAAAGCCTCCTCGAATCAGAAATTAACGTTTTCTTAACCTTTGTTAAGAGGCCAGCGCGTTTGGCGGCGATGTCTCGGTAAACATGGTTAATATCCGTTAATATCCGACTGGATGGAAAACCCGTTGGCCATTATTCGGCCATGCTTGGCCGCACCATCGCGGCTGGTGTCCGTCTCGGCGTCGGGATGACCTTGATCTTGGCAAAGCATCGCGGCTGGTTTGCCGCGCGGGAGGACAGCATATGGCGCTACGCCGGCCGATTTGGGCGTCCGTTTTCCCGTTGCTCGGGGTCGTCGCTGGCTGTGTGCCACAGGACAGTGGGCCGAAGGCGGCCAATACCGTCGTCGTCTCACCTGCGCCGGCTCAGCAGTCCGTCGCAGCCGCGGCGCCTCCGGCAGCTGCAGCCAAGATCATCACCGACCTTACCGCGCCGCGATCCGGCATAGGCACGGCCACCTACCGATGCGGCAACAACGGTATGATCTCCATCCAAAATCTAGGCACGTCGTTGCGTGTGGTCGGGTCCGATGGCGCGACCGAGGAGTTTGCGGCGTCGCCCGCCAACCAGAGCAGCCGCTACCAGGCGGCCACGCATGACGCAATCGTGATCGACGGACGCGAGGCGCTGGTGATGAAGAAGGGGTCGACGCCGCAGACCTGCAAACGCTAGGGCTAATCTCAACACCGCCGGGCCCTTGGGCCAGACATGTTGCACTGCAGCGATATCGAGCCGGCTTCGGGCCTCCCGGCCTAATCGATTGAAGCCTAAGCCGGCCTTTTAGTCAGACTAAATTACGTTTTCGAAACGGTTTTCTGGCTTTGACGCGGTGCAAAAAGAGCATTAGAAACCGGCTGTCCGAAGTCGCAACCGGAAGCGGCAATGCCGCATTTCCACCTGAGGCTCCAGAGAGACGCCGAACTGGGGGAGCCATGAGCAAATCACCAGCCACCCGCGAATTTGCCAGACGTGAACGGCCGATTTCGCCGCACCTCACCGTGTACCGGCCGCCGATCACCATGACGATGTCGATCATTCACCGCATCACCGGTGGGGCGCTGTATTTCGGCACGCTGCTGGTCGCCCTGTGGCTGATGGCGGCGGCCAGCTCGCAGGCGACTTTCGATTGGGCCAATTGGGCCTTCGGCACCTGGCTCGGCCGGCTCATCCTGTTCGGCTACACCTGGGCGCTGATGCACCATATGCTGGGTGGCGTGCGCCATCTGGTCTGGGACACCGGCGCCGGCCTCGAGAAGCATACCGCCTCGAAGATCGCCTGGGCGACGCTGGCCGGCTCGATCCTGCTCACGCTGCTGATCTGGATCGCCGGCTATATGGCGCGGGGAGCCTGACCATGAGCGGCAAAAACACCGACATGCGCACGCCGCTGGCGAGGGTCCGCGGCCTCGGCTCCGCCCGCGAGGGCACCGGGCATTTCTGGCGCCAGCGCCTGACCGCGATCGCCAACATCCCGCTGATCCTGTTCTTCGTCGGCTTCCTGATCGCGCTCAACGGCGCCGACTACGCACATGTGCGGGCAGCTCTTGCCAACCCGTTCGTCGCGCTGGTGATGGCCCTGGTGCTTATTTCCGGGCTTACCCATATGCGGCTCGGCATGCAGGTGATCATCGAGGATTACGTGCATGGCGAAGGCATGAAGCTGGCGCTGATCGCGCTCAATACATTTTTCACCATAGCGGTCGGCGTCGCCTCGATCTTCGCCCTGCTCAAGCTGGCATTCGGAGGCTGAGTTGGCCAAGGACGCGAAACAAGCCAACACGGCAGGCTATACCTTTGTCGACCACAAGTTCGACGTGGTGGTCGTTGGCGCCGGCGGCGCCGGCCTGCGCGCCACGCTCGGCATGGCCGAACAGGGCCTGCGCACCGCCTGCATCAGCAAGGTGTTCCCGACCCGCTCGCACACGGTGGCGGCGCAAGGCGGCATTGCCGCCTCGCTGTCCAACATGGGTCCCGATTCCTGGCAGTGGCACATGTACGACACCGTCAAGGGCTCGGACTGGCTGGGCGATGTCGACGCCATGGAATATCTGGTGCGCGAAGCGCCGGCCGCGGTCTACGAGCTCGAACATTATGGCGTGCCGTTTTCGCGCACCGAAGAGGGCAAGATCTACCAGCGGCCGTTCGGCGGCCACATGATGAACTATGGCGAAGGCCCGCCGGTGCAACGCACCTGTGCCGCCGCCGACCGCACCGGCCATGCCATCCTGCACAAGCTTTACGGACAGTC
>NZ_RZQY01001170.1:0-846 GCF_003998575.1 Mesorhizobium sp. M7A.F.Ca.CA.001.10.2.1
GGCGGGGTGCGCAACGTATTGGTGGGGGCGGCGCTGATCGGCATCCTGCTCAACGCCATGACCATCATCGACATCCCGCTGCTCTACCAGAACCTGATCAAGGCCGCGATCCTGCTCGGCGCCATCATCGTCGACGGCATCATCAACCCACGTGACGAACAGACCGCCCAGCAGGGTGACATTTAGTACCTGAACTGCGGCGGACGGTTGGGGCCGGCCGCTGATAACAAAACCAAACCAGAGGATGTGACATGAAACTGATCAGAACACTCATGGCAGCGGCCACGGCGCTTGCCGTTACCGCCTTCGTGGCGCCAACCTTTGCCGCCGACGATCCTGGCCCGGCGGCTTACGCACAGGCGCTCAAGGGCAAGCGCGTCATGCTGGTGCCGATGGCGATGGGTTTCGACCTGGCACAGGGCTGGACGCATTTCCTGAAGAAGGAAGTCGAAGCCTGGGGCGGCACCTTCGAGACACGCGATCCGAACTGGGTCGTCGACGCCGGCGCGCAAGCGATCACCGACGCGATCTCGTCGGACACCAGGCCGGATGTGCTGATCATCCATTCGCCGGACCTCAATTCCTATGCCAAGCTGATGAAGAAGGCGCAAGCCGCCGGCACCTATGTGATTTTGGTCGACAATCCGGCCAATTTCCCCGCCGACGCCTTTGTCGGCAGCGACTGGGACCGGCTCGGCCAGCTCGAGGCCGAAGCGGCGATCAAGGGCTGCGGACCGAACTCCTCCAAGAAGCTCGGTTTGGTGCAAGGCGACCAGGCCAATTCGTCGAGCCTCTACCAATATGCCGGCATCATGAAGGTGCTGGACAAGAACCCCGACTTCAAGG
>NZ_RZQY01001171.1:0-843 GCF_003998575.1 Mesorhizobium sp. M7A.F.Ca.CA.001.10.2.1
TGTGACCGTGCTGACGCAAGCCGGCAACGAGATCGGCGCCACGCGCATTGACGCGGGTGTCCTGCAGGTCAACGGCGGCCTCACCACACCGACGATCGCCTTGAACGGTACCGGCACGCTCACCGTCAACGGCACGGTCGGAGCCGCCGCCGGTGGCTTCTCAACTCTTGCCGGCGATGGCGGCGCAAGCACCATCACCATCGCGGCGGGCGGCACGTTGCGCGGCAATGGCAATCTTGGCGCCGGCAACGACACGGTCAACGTAAGCGGCACGCTCAACACAGGCGCCGCACAGCTCAATCTCGGCGCCGGCAACGACACGCTGGTGCTCAATGACACCGCCGTCATCAGTGGCGCGGGCGTTGACGCGGGTACCGGTGGCGAGACTGGCGTCGGAGACACACTGCAAGTGGTCGCCGCCGCGGGACGCACGCTGGACGCCGCCAATGTCAGCAATTTCGAGAGCCTCTCCAAGCAAGGCGCCGGCGCGCTGACGCTGACCGGGAACCACGGCTACAGTGCCGGCACGACTATACAGTCCGGGACGCTGCAAATCGGCAACGGCGCGACGGCCGGGGCGCTCGCGACGCCAGCCGTTACGAACAACGGCGTGCTCGCCTTCAACCTCAACAGCGATTACATCTTTGCCGGCGCGATCTCGGGCAGCGGCACGGTCAACAAGCTCGGCAGCGGCGTTACGACGCTCACTGGCACCAACAGCTATAGCGGCGCGACCAACGTCAATGCCGGCACCCTGCTCGTCAACGGCAACCAGTCGGGCGCGGCCGGGCAGATTTCGGTCGCCGGCGGCGCGACGCTTGGCGGCACAGGCATCATCGGCGG
>NZ_RZQY01001172.1:0-829 GCF_003998575.1 Mesorhizobium sp. M7A.F.Ca.CA.001.10.2.1
CCCTTGCCGAATGCGGATTTGAGCGTGCTTGACCGCGCGGTTTTCACCGCGCGCTTCGGCCTGCCGGCCGGCGCGCCGACAGATCTACGCTTCGCAGCGGTGGTCTTTTCGGTTCGGAACGCCGATGTGACATCAAGGCTGCTTGCAGCCAATTCCGTCCAACACGATATAGCGGGCAATGATATCGTCGTGCGGCGTGCACCCGGACAGGGCGCGGCCTTTATCTTCCGGGAGATCCCATGAGCAAGCCGCAAGCGTCCAATTCGATGGCGCCCAATTCGTCTGTAGCCGTCGGCAATGTCGTCTTCGACAACAGGGCGGCTTTGTCCCTGATCGCCGGCCCGTGCCAGTTTGAATCGCGCCAGCATGCCTTCGACATGGCCGGCGCACTGAAGGAACTGACCGGCAGGCTCGGCATAGGCCTCGTCTACAAGACCAGCTACGACAAGGCCAACCGCACCTCGCTGTCGGCGACGCGCGGCGCCGGCATGGACGCAGCCCTTCCCGTCTTCGACGAACTGCGCAAGGAATTTTCGCTCCCCGTGCTGACCGATGTCCACACCGAGGAGCAGTGCGCGATCGTCGCGCCGCATGTCGATGTCCTGCAGATTCCGGCTTTCCTGTCGCGCCAGACGGACATGCTGGTCGCCGCCGCAAGGACCGGCAAGGTTATCAATGTGAAGAAGGGGCAGTTCCTCGCCCCCTGGGACATGAAGAACGTCGTCGCCAAGATCACCGGATCCGGCAATGCCAATGTGCTGACCACCGAGCGCGTCGCCTCCTTCGGCTACAACACGCTGGTCTCCGACATGCGCGCTCTTCCCATCAT
>NZ_RZQY01001173.1:0-827 GCF_003998575.1 Mesorhizobium sp. M7A.F.Ca.CA.001.10.2.1
CCACGGCGGCCGGCGATGTCATGACGCTCCGGTCCCTCGGCAGCGGCAACTGGGCTTGCGTCGGCTACCAGCGGGCGAACGGCGGCCCGGTGACCATCCCCGCCGGTACCTCCCTATCCGGGCCGGCTCTGGTGCTTGAACAGAGCACAACACCGGCTCCGACGACCGAAGGGCGGATCCAGTGGGACACCGACGACAATGTGATTGCTGTTGGCGATGGAGCGGCAACGCAGATATTCGCGCCTCTGCCAGCATCGACCGCCGCTGGCGACATCCTTTATCTGAGTGGGGCAAAGGCTCCAGCCAGGCTCGCAAAGGGCACGGCAGGGCAGACCTTGCGCATGAACGCCGCCGCTACGGCGCCCGAATGGGGTGGCGGCGCACCCGATGCCATCATGGAAGACCAGAAGGCGTCAGGCATCAACGGCGGCACCTTCACTTCGGGCGCATGGCGTACCCGAGACCTGAACACCGAAGTCCGCGATCCCTACGGGCTGATTTCCCTAGCCTCGAACCAGTTCACGCCGACCGTCGCGGGTTGGGTAGAATGGAGTGCGCCGGCTTGTAAAATTGGCGTTCATCAATCCCGGCTGTTCAATGTCACTGATGGCGTAGAAGTCACCGCAGGCACCAGTGAGCAGACCGACAACGGCAACGACTTCACGCAAACCAGAAGTATCGGCGGTGCGCCGGTCGTTGCCGGGAAAACATACAGAATAGAACACCGATGCGGTACGACCCGCAGCAACGACGGCTTTGGTTTCACGGCCGGGTTTGCCGCCTTCGATATTTACACGCGTCTCAAGTTCTGGAGGGCATAGCCGTGG
>NZ_RZQY01001174.1:0-826 GCF_003998575.1 Mesorhizobium sp. M7A.F.Ca.CA.001.10.2.1
ACCCTATGTATTGCCTCCCTTGGTGACCGTGCAAGTCTTGCCCTTGCGGCAACACGGCGAAAGATTTTCCGTCGAAAGTCCTTGCCGCCGCCGGCGCTGCCAAATGGTGTCCTGGCGCATCCCTCGGCCGCTCGGAAGCGCGGGGAACATTTATGTCGTCAGCTTGGCGATCAATAAAAAAATTCGGTTGTTAATAATCTCGTGAATGGAAGAAACTGCTAATTTTTTCTGCAATCTGGCAAAATAGCGGATTTTTTTCCTGCTTCCCGCGGGGTAAGCAAACGGGGTGTTCCAAAGCCGGAAAAACGGTGCTTATATGCGCGCTTCGCGAGCCTGATAGAGGGGCTTGGAAGAACATCAGGGAGTGCTCAATGAATAAGAAGCTGACTTTTGCAGCCGCGTTGCTGGCTGCAAGCGTCCTGGGCGGCGTGGCCAATGCGAAAACTCTGGTCTACTGCGCGGAAGCTTCGCCGGAAGGTTTCGATCCGGCGCCGTATACCGCAGGCCAGACGTTCGACGCGTCATCGCGCACCGTCTTCAACCGCCTTGTCGAATTCGATCACGGCAAGACGACGACCTCGCCGGGCCTGGCCGAGAGCTGGACGATCTCCGACGATGGCAAGGAATATGTCTTCAAGCTGCGCAAGGGCGTCAAGTTCGCCGCGACCGACTATTTCACCCCGACGCGCGACTTCAACGCTGACGACGTGGTGTTCTCGTTCGAACGCCAGGTCGACAAGAACGGCCCTTGGTTTCAGTACATTCCGGGCATTGCATACCAGTATTACAATGACCAGTTCGGCGAAAACATCGCCAAGGTCGAGAA
>NZ_RZQY01001175.1:0-824 GCF_003998575.1 Mesorhizobium sp. M7A.F.Ca.CA.001.10.2.1
CGGACGAAGAAAGCGATGAGACGGTCGAGGGCGGTGCTGATGCCGCTCCGGCGCCTGACGCCGGTCCGGACGGTGCGGACTAAGTCCGGCACCCGGGTTTTGACATAGCAACGCCGGCCAGGTGGCCGGCGCGGCAGCAAGTTCAGGCTTTATCAGTAGTGACGATATGGCTTGCGCGGGCCGAAGCCTTCGAAGCGCTTGGTGTTTGCCTTGACGCGGATGCGTTGCGCCTCCTGATGCAGCCCAAATACGGTGGCGATCAGCATGGCGACGGTCATTGCGGTGGCGAGCATGTAGATCAGCATGTGCGTGTTCTCCTGCGCCTAACAACGGATAGATGGGATTTTGGTTTCATCTTATTAAGGTGCAACCTAGTGAGCGCTGCGTGAAGGCTTCGTGATCAGCGTGTTCATCTGTCGTTCATGTGCCGGAAAAGGTTCACGGCCGGCGCGCCGATCGGATTTGCCTTTGCGAGAGAGGCTCGCTAGAGCCTGTTCCATCTTGTTGATGGACGGAAGACGGAACGGGCTCTAGCTTTCATTTGAGCATGATCTTTTCCAAAAACCGGTTTCCACTTTTTGGGATCATGCATTAGAAGCACCTGCCATGACTGAACGCATCGCCCTCTATGCCGGCTCCTTCGACCCGCTGACCAACGGCCATCTCGATGTGCTGAAGGCCTCGCTGGCCGTGGCGGATATCGTTTATGCGGCGATCGGCATCCATCCGGGCAAGCAACCGCTGTTTTCCTTCGAGGAGCGGGTGAAGCTGATCGAGACGGCGACGAAGACGGAATTCGGCAGCGACGGTGCCCGCATCAAGGT
>NZ_RZQY01001176.1:0-821 GCF_003998575.1 Mesorhizobium sp. M7A.F.Ca.CA.001.10.2.1
GATGTCAGGGGCGAGCCTTTTGGCGATTTTGCAGCCGCGCCGGCCACGACGGCGCTCGGCCTGCTCAGGGCCATTCGCGCGACGCTGACAGCTGCGAGAGCGGCCAATGTCAACTGGCAGTCGGTCTTCGACCAACTGCGCCTGCAGGGGCCGGTGCTGTGGGCCGCACTTGCCCCGCCGGAGCGGGCAAGGCTGGTCCGCCGGCTGCGCGTGTTCTGGGACGTGCATCGCTTCAGGATCGCTCCGCAGGTGGCGGCGGTGCTCGACCGGCGTCATGCGGCCGGAACATTCGACACCATTGCCGCCAGGCTTGTCGCGTCGAACGATGAGG
The DNA here is from genome assembly GCF_003998575.1 of Mesorhizobium sp. M7A.F.Ca.CA.001.10.2.1. NCBI lineage: Bacteria > Pseudomonadati > Pseudomonadota > Alphaproteobacteria > Hyphomicrobiales > Phyllobacteriaceae > Mesorhizobium > Mesorhizobium sp. M7A.F.Ca.CA.001.10.2.1. Next base: position 332 of record NZ_RZQY01001176.1, read on the forward strand.
ACGGCAGCCTGGCTGTCAGCTTTCAACGACGCGGGCAGACACGGATCGAGACGACGCGCTTCGATGCCGTCATCAACACTACGGGTCCGGCTCATGGGCAGGCATTACAGCTGAACCCGGCGCTGAGCTCGCTGGCGGAAGCCGGCTTGATCAGGACGGACCAATATGGACTTGGCATCGAGACAAGTCTCGACAGCCGCGCAATCGGCTCGGACGGTGAGGCGGTTGCGACACTCCTGGTCGCCGGCCCGCTGGCAAGAGGCACTTTCGGCGAGCTCATGGGTCTGCCGGAAGTCGCCCGCCATGCCCAGGCGGTCGCGGGGGAAATTGCCAAGCTGCTGGTTACGCTGCCGTCAGCGCAGGCGATCGGCGCCCATGCCGCGCATGGACCTCTTGCGGGCTGACATCTGCAGGCCGGGTTCGGCAGCGAAAATTGGTATTTCCGCCCCAAGAGTGCCCCAAAAACGGAAAATCCTTCTTTGTATATTTA
>NZ_RZQY01001177.1:0-816 GCF_003998575.1 Mesorhizobium sp. M7A.F.Ca.CA.001.10.2.1
CGTGCAGGCTGCCGGCCCGGCTACCGGCGCCTCCGGTGGCGCCTCCTACCGCGATCCCTTCGAGCCGGATTTCTGGTCGCAGCAGGTAGCGGCGCCCGGCGCCGAAGCCAGCGCCGAGCGCACGAAGATCGAGGGCGATCCGGCCAAGCCCGGCGACAAGACCGCCGAAACGAAAGTGCTCAAAGTCAAAGCCGTGCCGCCTGTCGCGGCCGCACCGCTTGAGCCGCTGGCCAAGGACGCGACCGGCAAGCAGGCCGCGAACCCTGCCACGGCAATGGCCGGCGAGACCAAACCGGACGGCACCACGGTCGCCGACGCAGCCAAGGCAGAGCCTGAGGCGCAAAAGGCCGCCAAGCCCGACATCGGCGAAAAGGCGCCAACCGCGGCTGCCGTCAAGGCAGCTGCCGACGTCAAGCGGCAGCTGGCCGATGCCTTCAAGCCCGGCGACAAGCTGCACGACGGCGTCTCGGTCGAAGCCACCGACAAGGGGATCGTCATCTCGATCACCGATCAGCTCGACTTCGGCATGTTCGAGGTCGGCTCGGCATTGCCGAGACGCGAACTGGTGCTGGCGATGGAGAAGATCGGCCGCATCGTCAACAGCCAGAAGGGCACCATCAGCATCAACGGCCACACCGATGCCCGGCCGTTCCGCGGCGACAGCTACGACAATTGGCGGCTGTCGACGGCGCGCGCGCATTCCGCCTACTACATGCTCGTGCGCGGCGGCGTCGACGAACGCCGCATCACCGAGGTCGCCGGCTTCGCCGACCGCCAGCCGAAAATAGCAGCCGATCCATTGGCGGCCGCGAACCG
>NZ_RZQY01001178.1:0-816 GCF_003998575.1 Mesorhizobium sp. M7A.F.Ca.CA.001.10.2.1
GTGGGACGCCGGGAAACCGGCACGTGTCTCGGCCCAGAGTTCGGTGGTTTCGGCCGGCCGCAGCGCTTCGCCGACAAGGGCGGCGCGAAGCGCAAGTCGCGGTTCGGCCACGCCAATCTCCTCGACGTCGCTGCGCAATACGCCGATCTTGCCGATCAGCCTGGCCAAGCCATATTGCGGGTGGCCGAGCACGGCTGGACGCGCGCCGGGCGCGGCGATTGCCTGGAACGACGCTTCGTCCAGCGTACGGTCGAGGCCGGGCAGCACGATGGCGCCGCCGGGCAGGCGCGCGATGGCGGCAAGCAGTTCGGCCGTGGCGGGTATCGAGCCGGTCGAGCCCGCGGCGATAACGGGGCCAGCGGGCGGATTGCGCAGCAGCCGCGCCGCCTCGGCGCGGATCAGCGCACTGCGATGCGCGGCCGGATTTGAGCGGTCGCTTTCCGCGAGGAATTTCGGCCAGGCTTCGGTGACGATGCCGAGGAATTCGAGGGTCACCTGCCACCACCCGGCAAGGTTGCCGGTCACCAGATCGGTGAGCTTGGCCCAGTCCGTTCCTTCCGTCTCGATCTCGTCCATCAGCCGGGCGAGATCGCGCGCCAGCCAGATCGCGTCGGCGGTGGAAGCCGGGATGACGATCTCCTCGGCGAAAAGGGCGGCGACATGCGCCGGCAGCCGGCGTTTCCAGGCGCGCACCAACGGCGTCAGCAGCAACAGGCGTTCGATCGCGGCGATCGGCGGCGCGAGATCTATGGCCGCCGATGCCTCGGTCTCGAATGCGGCCTCATCCTCGTCGAACTCGCCCAGTGGCCGGATGAC
>NZ_RZQY01001179.1:0-815 GCF_003998575.1 Mesorhizobium sp. M7A.F.Ca.CA.001.10.2.1
CGCCGGAATCGACCGTGACATCGCCGGCGAGGCTGGCGTCGCCATGGCTGGCGTCGCCCACCACCAGCGTTCCCATGTCGACGGTGGTCAGGCCCGCATAGCTGTTCTGTCCGTTGAGCGTCAGCTTGCCCGTGCCGGTCTTGGTCAGGGAGCCGTTTCCGGAAATGGTGCCGCCGATGACGTCGTCATGGCCGAGCGAGCCGAGCGAAAGCTGTGGCGCCAGCTGTGAATCGTCGATTTGTATGGCCCCGTCGCCCGACAGCGAGCCGACATCGAGCACGGAGTCCTGATCCCGGAAGCGCACCAGCACGCTGCCGCCGGCGCCGTTGAGGATGGTTGCGTTCGCCGCCTGCGAGGCCTGCTGGAAATCGAGCGTGCCGCCGGCCTCGTTGACCAGCGTTGCCGTTCCTCCGTCCGAATGTCCGTAAAAAGTGGTCGAGCCGCCATTCCGGTTGGTTATCGTGGCTTCTCCGGCGGAGGAAAATTCATTGCTCGAATAATCGTCGTCGAAGGTCGTCCTGCTGAAATAATACGGTACGCCCAGGCCGTCATTGACGATGGTCGCGTTGGCGGCGCTTGCCCCCGTGAAGGCGACGAAGCCGCCGCCCTGGTTGGTGATGCTGGCCGTGCCGGCATCGGTTCCGGTGCCGAAATTGAGCCCGCCATAGCCGTCCTGCGCCAGGACGATGGTGGCCGCGCCGGCGGTCGCATTGCCCTGGAAGTTGAGGTCGCCCCGGCCGACGGTGATCGAGAGGTCCTGGGCGCTGACTGGATAGGCGGCGTCGTTGCCCGAGAAATAGAGCCTGGCCCAGCCC